>JAJYRX010000074.1 GCA_021793875.1 Pseudomonadota bacterium | reverse complement strand
TATAGCTGGGCTCATGGGTGCAAGCTGTCGCATAGAACCATCACCACACCAATGAGCTTGACTGCCAACCTTTATAACTTCTGCCGGAAATACAAATGGTATTGCGCTTGATGCCATTAAGTGATCTATTCCTATGTCGCATGGTATAGCCTTGCGTGAACTGCGCTGCCATGGTTTTATAGTAATTTCCGACTGATAAAAAGTTAAATGCTCACCGGTGTTGTATGCTGTTGCTGTAATTGCAAGCGCACCCAAATATCCGCTATCTAGATTCTGTTTAATCTGATCGAAGCTTATGGTTGAAGATAACAAAGTGCGCAATGGACCATTATCTAGCAAAGAGTATGGTTTTTGTTTCCTGAGTGATGGGAAAACCCAACCAAGCGCTAAAACACCTAACCACCTTGACCCTGTTTGCATAAGGCTTATGGCATCAGACGCGTACACCATTTCAGTGCGCAAAGAACTCCATAACTGCTCGAGCCGGTTTATTCCATGCTTTGGGTCTGATGCGTGACTTGCCAGAGAAGCAGCATTAATTGCACCTGCAGAAGAGCCACAAATAATAGAAAAAGGCATAACGCACTCTGTGCCACTATCCTTTTCTATGATTTCCATAAGAGCAGACAACACCCCTACTTGGTAGGCTGCTCTTGCACCACCTCCTGTAAGAATTAGGCCAGTATCGTGTACTGACCCATTTTCTTTATTTGTCGGTCCGGTTCGCATCTAATACGGTTAGGGCGGCCATATTAAGAATACGGCGCACTGTTGAACTTGATGTCATGATATGTACCGGTGCATTTACACCTAATAAAAACGGCCCTACAGCTGTATTACCACCAGCTGCCGTTTTTAGTAAGTTGTACGCAATATTACCAGCATCTACACTTGGACAAATAAGAAGATTTGCCTCGCCACTTAGTGTGGTATCGGGAAGAATACGCTTACGCAACTCTTCGTCAAGTGCTGCATCACCATGCATTTCTCCGTCTATTTCAAGACTTGGGTCACGCTCTCTGATAATTTCTAACGCCTGCTGCATTTTAACCCCCGAAGAAGAACTACCAGTCCCAAAGTTTGAGCGAGATAGCAAAGCGACCTTTGGCTCCATGTTCAGCTGACGCATTTCATTGGCAGCCATAAGGGTTATTTCAGCCACCTCTTCGGCAGATGGGTTGTCGTTAATATGCGTGTCGGCAAGCACCAGAGTACGTGACTCTAGCAGCAGTATATTCATTGATGCATATATATTGGCACCAGGCTCGCGACCTATAACCTGATCTATTAAACGCAGGTGATTACCATAAGAACCAACGGTGCCACAAACCATGCCATCGGCTTCACCAAGGTGAACCATCATGGCACCAATTAGAGTTAATCGGCGGCGCATTTCTACTCGGGCCATTTCACGGGTAATACCCCTTCGACACATTAACTTCCAGTACGCCTTCCAATAACGGTCGTAACGATCGTCGTGCTCTGGGTCGGTTACTTCTACATCTATGCCCAGACGTATTCTAAGCCCGAAGCGCTTTATACGATTTGCCAAAACAGCCGGACGACCTACAAGAATTGGAAAACCAAGTTTTTCATCTACCATAATTTGGGCAGCCCTAAGAACTCTTTCGTCCTCTCCCTCGGTAAACACAATTCGGGATCTTCCTCCCTCACGGACTATATTTTTAACGTCAAAGAACAGCGGTTTCATAAACGCACCAGAGCGATGTACAAACTGCTGTAACTGATCTATATATGCCTGTATGTCATCAATAGGACGTGTGGCCACGCCATCGTCCATAGCGGCCTGAGCAACCGCAGGAGCTATTCTTACTATAAGACGTGTATCAAAGGGCTTAGGTACAAAATACTGGGGTCCAAATGAAATATCGTGTAAACCGTATGCTGCCGCTACCGCCTCGTTCTGCTCTTCTTGTGCCAGCTTACATATTGCCATTACCGCGGCTTTCTCCATGCCACGGGTAATAGTGGTAGAGCCAACGTCTAGTGCACCACGAAATATATACGGGAAACACAGAACATTATTTACTTGATTCGGGTAGTCGGACCTGCCAGTTGCCATAATCACGTCATCACGCACCGCATGAGCATCTTCAGGCAAAATTTCAGGCGTAGGGTTAGCAAGTGCCAATATAAGCGGGCGTGGCGCCATATCAGCCACCATATGAGGCTTTAATACACCTCCAGCAGACAACCCAAGGAAAACATCTGCGTCGGCTATGATGTCGTTTAAAGTGCGTGCATCAGTTTCTTGGGCGTACCGTTCTTTGCGCTCATCCATTAACACAGTACGACCTTTATATACAACGCCCTCTATGTCTGAAACCCATATATTTTCTTCTGGCAAACCAAGATCACATAAAAGGTCAAGACACGCCAGTGCAGCGGCCCCTGCACCCGACACTACAAGCTTTACTTCCTCTAGTTTTTTTTCAGCAACAACAAGACCATTTATTAATGCAGCAGCAACGCAAATAGCTGTACCATGTTGGTCGTCATGAAAAACAGGTATCTTTAGACGTTCCCTTAGCTTGCTTTCAACTACAAAACAGTCGGGAGCTTTTATGTCTTCAAGATTTATGCCGCCAAAAGTTGGCTCAAGGCCGGCGATAATATCGACTAGTTTGTCAGGGTCGGTTTCATTTATTTCTATATCAAAAACATCAATTCCAGCAAATGTTTTAAATAATACCGCCTTACCTTCCATAACCGGCTTTGATGCTAAAGCCCCTATGTCACCCAAACCCAAAACGGCAGTGCCGTTGGTTATAACTCCAACAAGGTTGCCTCTGGCTGTATAACGGAATGCATTTTGCGGATTAGATACAATTTCTTCGCAGGCTGCGGCTACACCAGGTGAGTAAGCCAGCGCCAAATCTCGCTGGTTGGATAATTGCTTGGTAGGGACAACAGAAACCTTACCAGGTTGCCCTTGTTCATGATATTCCAGCGCTGACTGACGAAAGTTTGATTCCATGACGGCCTTTTATTTCAATGAATCCAAATAAACAATTCTAGCTTCAGAAGTTGGTTTAGCCCATATACTTATGGTATATGCCAACCAAACAACTTTAACAAACTTACTATATAACCTGACCATTAACAGTAAACACATTGTCAGGATCAAATAAACGTTTGATTTTGGCATCGATACCATTAGCCAACTCGCACCATTGGCTTTGCTCCAAAAGTTCAGTGCTATATCGGAACTCAAGCCCCTGGTCAGGGTCTAAATGCTCTGCATTTATAACCAACCATTCCACCCAACCTAAGTCGCCACCATGTCCAGGCAAGATTTGTGCAAGATTCATTCCATGCTTACTTCCGTTGTTTAGCAAGGCATCTAGACGATATTTCATTGGCCAGAAGTCGGCATTAGCGAAAGACTGCATTTGTTCTAAGCCTGACAGGCTAAACAGGGCAGGTATTAGTTCTTGAACACGTCTACCTTCCAGTGGTTTGGTATTATCGCGACCAAAAGGCCCAAGACTAATGCTGCTACCATCACCTAATAGTAATTTCGCGTGTTCTATGCCCGACTGCCAAGTGTTATTTGGTGCAAAATCTGATAGAGTTCTATCTGCAAGCCATGAAGCAATTGTTTTATCGGGCGGAAGGCTAGTAAAAGCGTCAAGACCAGCCTGAACTAATGTACCAAGCGTACAGCCTGGCTGAACAAACCATCGACTGCCATGGCCCTGCAGCCTCTGATAACCCCCTAGACCAGAACCAGGGCTCACCCATAAGGTGTTACAGCCCTGAGACGAAGCAAATGAAAGGCCATGCAAGGCCATTCTTACTTCATATTCTTGGCATAATGCTAATGCATGGTATATATCACTATTACTAGCTGCAGTAAGGCGCGCTACACCAACGTCACCAGAGCCTTCAAGCTCTAGAAACTTGCCTTCAACTACACGGCTTATACGTTGGCAAAAACGCCCCCAGGGTGTATTAGCCCTGCGGCGACCTTGCAAAAAAGCTCGACGGGAAGCAGACTGCATTGATTATGCTCCAATTAACCATTACATTAAACAGCATTTTTTAAACTCTTTCTTGGAACAACCAGACTTATGTTCAACCTTGCCAAGCGCACAGGGCAGATCATGCCATTTTATGCGGTAGAAGTTTTCAAACAAGTAAGCGCCCTAAAAGAACAGGGCAAAGATATCATTAGCCTAGGAATTGGTGAGCCTGACTTTACCGCACCTGAAGCAGTGGTAGCAGAACTTGAGCGAGCGGCACGGTCGGGCCTTAGTGGCTACTCCGAGCCAGCAGGTCTTGCTCAACTAAGACAGGCAGTAGCCAGTTACTACAAAGATCACTTTGGTGCTAACGTTAGCCCTGAGCGAGTAATTATTACATCTGGAGCATCTGGCGCGCTAACTCTTGCGGCACTAGCTCTAATTAACCCAGGCGATGAGGTTTTAATGCCAGACCCATCGTACCCCGCAAACCAGAACTTTATTATGGGCGCAGGCGGCATACCACGCCTAATACCATGCACCAAAGAACAACGATTCCAACTTGATGCCAATACTGTTGCAGAAAATTGGGGACCAAATACAAAAGGGGTTCTTATAGCTTCACCCAGCAACCCTACAGGCACTAGCATACAGCCCCAAGCACTACAGGAGCTTATTAATGAAGTCCGCAAACGTAATGGCTTCATAATAATGGACGAAATATATCTGGGTCTTTATTATGATGGAAAACCAGAAAGCGCTTTAGTACTAGATGACAATATTATTGTCATAAACAGCTTCTCTAAGTACTTCCACATGACCGGATGGCGTTTGGGCTGGGTTATTGCACCAAAAGAGCTTATACCCGCAATAGACAAGCTGGCTGCAAGTTTAGCAATTTGCGCCCCCACACTATCACAGCACGCTGCTCTGGCTTGTTTCCAACCCGAAGTTATGGATATATACCGCGAACGAAAAGAGTCGTTTCGAAAAAGGCGCGACTACCTGGTTCCAGCACTCGAGGAAATTGGTCTGAAAGTGCCTGTAAAACCCGATGGTGCCTTCTATGTATATACCGACATACGAGAATACAGTGACAACAGCATGGAATTTTCCAACAAGCTTTTACATGAAGCAGGAGTAGCTGTTGTACCCGGACAAGACTTTGGCCCCGCTCATGCCAGCTATAGTTTAAGGTTTTCATATGCAACCAAAATGGATCAGCTGCAAGAAGCGGTGCATCGCATGAGACGGTTTCTAGCAGGTTAGTTCTTTATAGGTATGCCGGATGCAAGTGCTATACGCCGCCATTCGGCCTTAACTTTATTGCCATAGCCACCATCACTTGGCCCGGTAGCACCAACATAGCAAGCAAGGCCTCCGTCAATAGACCCTCGTCTGCTAATACAATCGTGTAGTATTTGTGTACCTACCTGTATGTTTGCCAAAGGATGAACAGCAGCCAAAGGCCCTTCTCCCATAGCTTCAAATTTATCTTTATGAACCCTAGTCATAACTTGCATAAGCCCCTGTGCACCAACGTGACTTTCTGCAAACGGGTTATATCTGGACTCTATAGCAATAACTGCCAAAACCAACTGCGGATCAAGATCTTTTTCCCGGGCCACCTTAAAAACAGTGCTTATGATTGCACCAGCAACACTGTTGGCTATGCTATATTTTCGCGCCAGATAGCTACGCAAAGCAGCAGCTTGTGCTTTAGTTACTCCGGGAATGCTTGAATTTTCTTCTGAATCTGCCAGTGCCTGCGTAAAGCTAAAGCTGCTGTCACTATCATCTAACGACGAGTTTTTCACATAATGCTGATCTGGTGATTGAGTAAGGTCATTTTTATATGTACTGGAATCTAGGGCTACAACAACTAGCTTATAGGCATCTGATGCGTGTTCACGCACCGATGGAACACTTACTGCAAGTATTGCCGTAACAAATACAATTAGCCCAAGATAAGAAATGCTTATCTGAAGAGCACCCGAAAGCGAATTTATAACGCGCCAAACATTACCTCGTATGCCGCGCATATAGTCTGATTTAATCATCGTAGTATGGCTGTCACGCTTTAATCAGCTCAGATAATGGTAAGCTTTAACTGTACATTAACAGCAACCCTAGCAATACAGCACCGTGAAATACAAAGACCTTAGAGATTTTATCAATCAGCTTGAAAGAACTGGCGAACTAAAGCGTATCACGCATCAAGTTAATACCGACCTTGAAATCACCGAAATAAGTGACAGAGTATTACAAAAACAAGGTCCTGCGCTACTATTCGAAA
The DNA here is from genome assembly GCA_021793875.1 of Pseudomonadota bacterium. Lineage (GTDB taxonomy): Bacteria > Pseudomonadota > Gammaproteobacteria > Burkholderiales > Burkholderiaceae_B > JAJYRX01. The sequence goes on along the minus strand of JAJYRX010000074.1, from coordinate 995 downwards.
ATACCATTCATAATAGCAAGCCTGCACAAATGCCCGTGCTTGCCAATCTATTCGGAACACCTGAGCGCGTAGCGCTTGGCATGGGAGCTAGCGACCTTAACGCTTTGCGTGAAACTGGAGAGCTATTAGCCGAGCTGCGTGAGCCGGCTCCTCCACAAGGCTTACGAGAAGCAATAGGCAAAGTGGGCATGCTAAAAGCTGCCCTTTGGGATATGAGCCCTAAAAATGTAAAAAACCCACCATGTCAAAGCATAGTTATTGAAGAAAAGGATGTTGACTTAAATAACATACCCATACAGCGTTGCTGGCCTGGCGATGTGGCCCCATTACTCACATGGGGCCTAGTAATCACCAAGGGGCCACACGCTAGAAGACAAAACTTGGGAATATACAGACAGCAGCTTCTAGGACGTAATAAATTAATCATGCGCTGGTTATCGCACCGTGGTGGGGCACTAGATTTTCGTGATCATGCCATAAGCAATCCTGGCCAGCCTTTTCCCATCGCAGTAGCACTAGGCGCAGATCCAGCCACAACATTAGGAGCGGTTACTCCGGTACCAGACAGTCTGTCAGAGTATCAGTTTGCAGGTTTACTAAGAGGTGCAAAAACAGAGGTTGCTAAAGCTATTGGGAGTGATCTACTGGTGCCAGCTACCGCCGAAATTATTCTTGAAGGCCATATATTACCGGCAGATCACCCTCAAGCCGTAGTGCCAGACATACTAAATGGCGTTAACCCTCCCCCAGACTCAGGTTACGAAATGGCTCTGGAAGGTCCCTACGGCGACCACACCGGATACTATAACGAGCAGGAGTGGTTTCCAGTGTTCACGGTTGAACGTATCACCATGCGCACAGAACCCATATACCACAGCACCTATACAGGAAAACCGCCAGATGAACCAGCAGTCCTTGGCGTAGCGCTGAACGAGGTCTTTGTACCTTTGCTTAAAAGACAGCTTCCAGAAATTGCAGATTTTTATTTAAGATCG
>JAJYRX010000073.1 GCA_021793875.1 Pseudomonadota bacterium | reverse complement strand
TTAAATACTCATATACAGTATGAACCAGATATCTCGCTAGTTAATCAATCTGACAAATGGGACCCATGGAAATCAGCAGGTTCACAATGGCTTCAATCCTCTAATTGAAGCAAATGTAAGGATATGCATATGCGAGTTTCTATTGAGTACGAAGATGGAATAGTAAAAGAGCTTGAGCTAAACCTGCCTGCAGGTATAGGTAAAAACGATAGATGCTCCCTTTGTATAAAATCCTGGAGAGTAGCTAAAAACCACGCAACTATTGAACTAAGAAACTATGGTCCTGTTTTACTTGATCATGGGTCGTTAGGTGGCACCTTTGTTAATAACACTCGTGTAAGTGAATATGGACCGCTTAAGGTTGGAGATCAGATCTTAATTGGGCCTTGTCAAATAACAATTATCAGCATCACTGCAAAGCACGAATATGATGAGTCTAATATAGGTGTGGCTAACCTTATTGATAGTATAAAAAGTTCATCAATACCTAATAATATTACAGAGGCTGTCACAGAGTCCGTGAACTTGAGAGCCAGGCTTCATGCTGATTTGCTTAATATGCTTGATTTAAGGCGCAGAGATATAGGGTCATTAAGTGATGACGAATTGCGTCAGGAGGCTGGCATAATGCTAGAAGAGATCATAGACGCTGACAGTAGTTTCCCAAGTCATATATGTAAAAAATCTATTGTAAAAGAAGTTGTAAACGAGGCTGTGGGATTAGGTCTATTAGAGCCATTACTAGCTGATAATAATATCAGCGAGATTATGGTTAATAAGCATAATGAAATATTTATAGAGTCACACGGGAAAATATCTAGATATAACGGTAGCTTTATAAATGAAGAGGCTGTTAAGGGAATAATTGATCGAATTGTTTCCCCATTGGGTAGAAGGGTAGATGAAAGCTCACCAATGGTTGACGCTCGTCTTAAGGATGGCTCTAGAGTTAATGCTATTATTCCTCCACTTTCAATAAAAGGCTCAAGTCTAACTATAAGGAAATTTCCAACCAAACGTCCTACCATGGATGGCCTTCTAGCTGTTGGTGCACTTGACTCTAATATGGCAGCTTTTCTGGAGGCTTGCGTTAGGCTACGCAAAAATATAGTTGTTTCTGGTGGAACAGGATCGGGTAAAACTACTCTTTTAAACGTTCTATCGAACTGCATCCCACCTGATGAAAGAATAATCACCATAGAAGATGCCGCTGAGCTCAAACTATCACATGAACATCTTGTAAGCTTAGAATCCAGACCTTCTAATATTGAAGGGAAAGGGCAGGTAACAATTCGGGAGTTAGTACGAAATGCATTAAGGATGAGACCAGATAGAATCGTTGTGGGTGAGTGTAGGGGTGGTGAAGCTTTTGATATGTTAGCCGCAATGAATACAGGTCATGACGGATCTCTAACTACACTACATGCCAATAATGCTAGAGAAGCTCTTGCAAGATTAGAAACCATGGTATTGATGGCTGGCATGGATCTACCTTTAGTAGCAGTACGTGATCATATTTCAAGCAGCATAGACATCATAGTTCAGCAGGCGAGACTCTCTGCTGGTCATAGAGTGGTTACCTCAATTGTTCAAATAACGGGGCAGGAGTCGGGGCGTGTGCAGCTACAAGAACTATTCCAATACAGATTTGATCCGGTACCGCAGTTCATTGGTACTGGAATATTGCCTGAGGGTATGTCTATGCAAGAAATGAACATGACCATAGAACAGTTTAGCCAATGCTGCTTTGCTAAGCATAATACTACTAACTGGCTTATATAGAGGTAGCTATTATGTTCATCCTGTTTATTATGAATGTGTTCATAGTGGTGACTGTTATAGCCATTGTGTGTCAAGTAGTATTGAAGAGAAAATTCGAATCTTACGGATCTTTTTTTAAATCGCATACTCATGCTAACTTACGAGAGATGTTTTTGTTTGTAGACGTAACTAAAGTATGGCTAGCTAGCATAATAATAAGTGCTTTTACGGCTATTACAGCGTTTTTAATTACTGGTTATTTTGTATTTTCTTTAGTGACTTTTGTTGTTGTATTAGCCTTACCTCCTTTTACTATAAAAATAATCCGTAGTAGACGCATTGTACAAATTGAGCGCCAGCTACCAGATTTTCTACTTTCATTATCCAGTACATTAAAGTCTGGAGCTGGATTACAGGTGGCATTCAAAAGCGTTGCTGAGAACACATGCGCACCATTGAGGCAGGAACTTGATTTATTGCTCAAGGAACAGCGAATGGGTTTAAGTTTTGCTGACTCTTTAAAATCATTTCGCTCCCGTATTTCTGCTGATAGCATAAACATAACTGTATCTGCACTTATGGTCTGCATTCATAGTGGTGGTAATTTATCTGAAATATTAGATAACTTATCCAAAACTATGCGTTCGAGACAAGCCATTCTAGGGCGTATAAAAGCGCTAACATCGCAGGGGCGTATGCAAGCTGTGGTTATGTGTTGTCTACCATTATTTTTAGGGGGAGCATTATATTGGTTAGACCCAAATGGCACTAGTATTTTGTGGAAAACATCCGCTGGTATAGCGGTTTTAACGATTGTGGTTGTTTTTGAAGTTGTTGGTTTGCTATTTATAAAAAAAATTATTTCTATAGACGTGTAGCCTAAATCGGTAATCACCAAATGTTAGTTCTATTAAGTATATGTTCAGCAGGTTTATGTATTATTTTAATAATATACGTAACCCTGTCCCCGCTAGGTAACGCAGCTAATCATATGGACGTATCTAATAACTTAGAAATGTCATTTCTTAGGCTGCTTTTAAAGCTATTGAAACCGTGGTCGCAGTCTATAAGCGTAATCATCGAACCTATAGTTTCCTGGCATCTGCGCATAAAGATAACTCAAATGTTAAGGGGCGCAAACCTTCATAACCATTGCAGTGCGACGGATTGGGTAGGCACCTCTATTATATTAGGTGTATTCTCAGCCTCGTTTTTTACTTTAATACTATCACTATGGTTAGGCTTTATTGCATCTATTCTATGTGTTCTTTTTATTAATATTGCCTTAGTTAAGGAGGGGCGCAATAGACGTATACGCATGTTGCGTGAGTTACCTTTTATATTAGATATCACTACTTTGTGCGTAGAAGCTGGCTTAAATTTTCAAGGAGCTTTAGTACAGGCGTGTGAGCATGGACCAGATGGTCCATTAAAAGAGGAATTAAATCATACTTTAATTGATATTCGTACAGGTATGTCTCGTTCAGAAGCATTAAAAGGATTAGCTATGCGAACTCAGCTTGATGAAATATCCAGTCTTGTGAATGTAGTTATACAAGCAGATAAAACGGGTGGTGCACTTGGTAATATCTTACGTGCTCAGTCTGAGCAAAGGCGTTCCGAACGTTTTTTGAGAGCGGAGGAGCTTGCGTTTAAAGCTCCTGTAAAAATGCTATTTCCATTGGTTTTATTTATTTTTCCATGTACGTTTTTAATCCTTGGCTTCCCTTTGGGGTATAAAATAGTCAACGGTGTGTTTTAATGCTAATAGAGCTAGACGTAGCAGATACACCCTCGAAACGTATGATTGGGCTACTCAAAACCAAAGAGTTATTAGAAACAAAAGGTTTGTTTATACCCAATTGTCGTGCTATTCATACTTTTGGCATGCAATATAGTATAGATGTTGTTTTTATTAATAAGCAGTTGAAAATTATTAAAGTAATTCAATCTTGTTTGCCAAATCGTTTAGCTTGGTCATTTGAAAGTTATTCGGTCATAGAGCTTAAGGGTGGATTTTGTATTAAATGGCCAAGTTATAGTGAGATAATTTATAACTCATTATGTGCTTTGGCCGAAGCGGGAGTTATTACCAAATACACTTAAATAAGCAGGGTAAAAGCTGCAATATAGTACTGCTACCAAAACTAGGTTTAATGGTGTTAATAAAAACTGTAATGCACCAACGCTTATACCTACACCAGCCAGTATAGAAGTCAGTTTATATAGAACAAAAAACAATGCAGCCCAGCTTGCTCCATAAACTAAAAAAGGCCATTTGTTCCGCCAACATGCAACCATAGAATAAAACATGGCCTGAGTTATTTGTATTTTGTGCCATCCTATTAGTGCAGGGGCATGCCAAAACAGAGCGGAAACTAATACATACAGAAATCCGAAGACAATCATTGGGCCACTAATTGCAGCCCCTAGAGCAGCCTGATTAATTTCACCATCAGCTGTAATAACACTATCAAAACCGCTAATAAACGGTAGTGTAGATATAAAAGCTGCTACAAGACAGAATACTAGATACATACCACCAAGCTTTAATAGTTCTTTGCGCACCTCTGGTCTATTCTTTAAGGGTTCAAACCAGTTACCAATATTTAGCTTTTGGTTTTGCTGTACACGTTTGCACGCAGACAGCGTCAGAAACGTTAACATTGGTGTAACTATAAATAAGGCCACCTGACCAACAATAATAAATACATAACTTAGGTTAATCAGTATCCCAATAAACATGCTCCACATGAATAATGGTAATGGCTGGCTTACAAATATTTTCCAGCCTTGCTGTATCCATTCAAAGCCGGCCTTCATAGGTAAAATTGCTGCTTGCATTTTTAAACTAAACTAATTCTAAGTTGTTTGTATGTCTATCGCGTAAAATGCGCTCGAAGTGACGTGGGTCGTGGGGTTTAAGGGTTTCCGCTGGTCTTGGTATATGGTAGTCGTATAGTCTTGACACCCAAAACCTTAAGGCGGCTGCTCGCAGTATTTTTGGCCACAATTCCTTTTCTTCTTTGGTAAAAGGACGTATTGCTGAATACGCGCTTAACCATGCATTGTATTTCTCGGGAATAATTTCTCCAGTTTCTCTAACAATGCACCAGTCATTGATACTAACAGCAACGTCGAATATCCAACGATCACAACCCGCGAAGTAGAAATCAATGACCCCACCCATCTTAGGTTGGTCAAATGTGCCGTCAAATAGAACGTTATCACGAAAGTAATCACAATGCGCAGGCCCAAAAGGTAAGTTTTTATACGCGTCAGTTTGTGCAAGCTCTATTTGTTCTTGAAGGCTTTCATGTATTAACTTACGTTGTGATTCGTTCAGAAATTCCATAATTTTTGGTATTGTTTGCTTCCACCATTGAAGTCCCCTAAGATTTGGTTGGTATATATCAAAGCTTTTAGCAGCCAGGTGGATTTCTGCCATGGTCTTGCCAGCTTGAATGCAGTGTTTAGCGCTAGGGTATGGTTCATAACCACCACTTAGACGAGTTACTATGGAGCAAGGCTTGTCATGCATGGTTGTTATTCTGCCGCCACCGTTATGCGTTTGTGGTCTGGGTATTGGAAGGCCCTTATTGGCTAAATAATACATAAGTTCAATATAAAATGGCAGTTGTTCGTGAGTTAGCACCTCAAAAATTGTTAGTACATACTCACCTTTGGTGGTTGTTAGGAAGTAATTAGTATTTTCTATACCAGCAGTTATGCCACGAAGTGAAACTAGTTCTCCTATTGAATAATGCTTTAATAGTTCCCGAGCGTCGTGCTCACTAACAGGTGTAAATACCGCCATTTTTTAATTGCTCTAGTTGTGAAGTTTTATTAAATGAACTCTAGTAATGTGAATTTAACAGGTCTAAGTGATAATAGACGATTAAGCGTAGCTCCCATGATAGATGTTACCGATCGTCATTGTAGGTTTTTTCATAGATTGCTTGCACCCAATGCATTGCTATATACCGAGATGATTAGCACAGGTGCAATCTTACACGGTAACGTTAATAAACATCTTGATTTTAACGTGCAAGAGCACCCAGTGGCTCTCCAGCTAGGGGGGAGTGATCCTATAGAGTTGTCTAAAGCAGCAAGCATAGGACAAAAATGGGGGTACTCAGAAATAAATCTTAACTGTGGTTGTCCATCTCAACGGGTTCAGAAGGGTTCTTTTGGTGCTTGCTTGATGGCCGACCCTGCACTTGTTGCTGATTGTTGTAAAGCCATGCAAGATACAGTCGACGTACCAGTAACCATAAAACATAGGTTAGGTCTTGACTATGACGAAAATTATGGTTTGGTGCGTGATTTTGTGGGTGTATTATTTGATGCAGGCATAAATGTATTTATTGTTCATGCGCGTAATGCCGTTTTAAAAGGCCTGTCACCCAAACAGAATAGAGACATACCGCCATTACGATACGACGTGGCAGAGCGTTTGAAAAATGATTTTCCTACTGCTGTTTTTGTTCTGAATGGTGGAATAAGCCAGATAGATCAGGCCGTGTCTTTTAGCAGTCAGTTTGATGGGGTAATGTTGGGCAGAGCAGCATGGCATACACCAGAGATATTACGAAGTCTGCACTCGATAATGTGGCCTAATGTTCCTTTGAAAAGTAAAGGTCAAATATTAAATGAAATGATTCTATACGCTGAAAATCAATTGAAAAATGGGGTGCCACTTCGATTTATAGCCAGAGCCATGCTTGGGTGGCCAACAGGAATGAAGGGGGCGCGTCAGTGGCGACGCTCCCTGTCTGATGCTGATTTGTTAAACACGAACAATGTGTCAATTCTTGAAAAAGCTTGGCGCGACCTTCAGGTTTGCAATCGGCAAAAAGCTTAATTTGAACTAACTGTACCATCGGACTCTGTTGGCCAGTCGCGTATATAAGCTTTTAGCATGCTGTTTTCAAATTGTTGAGCAGCAACCAATGCTTGTGCCATGTCATAAAAAGATATAACTCCCATGAGAGTTGGCCCGTCCATAACGGGTATATAGCGAGCATGCTTTTTTAGCATTAGCCGTTGTACCTCATGAGTGCTAGTGTTTGGTGAGACACTTACGGGGGCGTCATCCATTATGCTGCGTATAGTATTTCTTCCTACTTCGCCAGCATTTTTATTTAAATGACGTATTATTTCCCTGAAGGTAAGCATGCCCACCAGCTCGCCATGTTCCATAATTACAAGTGAACCTATGTCGTGCTCGCTCATGGTGTCTATTGCTTGCTGAATAGGAGCATCTGGGGTGGCTGTAAATAAAGTGTCGCCTTTTACACGTAATATTTCACTAACTTTCAACATCATTACCCTCCGTGGTGGCAATATTTGTTTGCACCTTAGTGTTATTTTGCCCCATATGTCCGATTTCGCATAGTGCTTTAGGTGACTCAAACAGTGTGGCTAGTGTAACTTGCCGCTGTGCCATTACTAATGCAATAGCATTTGTAAGATGGGGTCTTTCATTTAAAGTCGCTTGATTAAGGTCTAATAAGA
>JAJYRX010000072.1 GCA_021793875.1 Pseudomonadota bacterium | reverse complement strand
ATGGGTATCCATAGTTGTTCATAGGATACTGTTCTGGTTTAGGGCTTAAAGAAAAGTCCCTTGCGTAGTTAAACCCGACCCAGTTCATATCCCAGTTGCCAAACATGTACTCATTAACTTCTTTAACGATCTTGTCGTCGTTAGACAAGTTTTCGGTAAGGCGCAGTTTTGTTACATCAGCAGGATCACAAGGAACCCAACCATATCCAGCCAAATAAAACTGGGCTCTACAGTGTTGCCAATCTGTGATTGATGCATGTCCATTCTTACTGGCCGAGCCAAATGCTGTTCTAGACCTTTTCTCTAAATATTCTCCAGGACGACCCAGACGTATTCCAAACATTTCTCTTGCTGGTATGCCAGCAGCTCTGGCAAGTGCTACAAAGACAGAATTAATGTCAGTACATTTACCGTATAGCTTGCCCGTAGTGAGGATTTCTCCAACATCACCTATACCACAACCAATTACTGAGTTATCACGCTCCATATTGGCGGCTACCCAATTATGTATTAGTTGGGCCTTTATTAATGGGTTATGCTCGTTTCCAACTATGTCTGTGGCTATTTGCTTAACTATTCCATCGGTGGGTATGTGTCTGCTGCTACGCAGGTATAGATCCAACTCCTTTGGATAATTTATTACTGTTGGTGCTGTGTAATTTGATAAGTCACCTCTTTTAGCAGGCTCCCAGCTTTGGGTTTGTATTTTCATGGTGACTTTAAGATGAAGTATGTCACTACTGCTAGGCCACTTTACATGTAGCGACTGTGCTCCGAATATGGGCTCAGTTGCAATGTAAGCGTCTTCATAATTGCCTGACCATCTCAAGTTGGTAAGGGTTTGAAATGGAGCTGTGTTTTCTATAAGAGGAACCCATAGCCTAGTTTCACCAGAGGCTCCATAAGGTGCTTTTAAATTATATTCATGGGTGAATTCAAAGGTTCTTTTTAATGGCTGAGTGTAATCATTAATTGGCTTTTGCTGAGCAGCCAACAAAGGAGCAACATAGTGTGCCGCACCTAAAGCTGATGTCCCGACTAGAAAGCTTCTTCTATTCATTACTTAATTCTCCATAGGCCTGACGGTTTCTTTGTTTTGAACTTTTAGGCATGCGCTAGTATGTGGTATTGCACTGGCAATACCAGACGGGTAGCAGAGTATTAACGTTATGTCGGGTTTTATAATATTAAGCCCTATACTTTATATTAGTTTTTTGTTGTATTGGGCTTTGCAAACACCTGGCTAGCCTTGAGCGTACAAACTGCACACTATTTAAGGTGCATATATACGTAAGGCAGCCACCAGACAATGGGTAATTTTATACGTTTGTTATGGTCTGTCAAATATTAGTGTGAAAGCAGTACTGGTGTAGTCATAGTAGACATAAGTGTACGTGTGGCGCCACCCATTATCCATTGCCGCATTCTACTATGACCATATGCGCCCATAACTATTAGGTCACAGGCGTTATCAGCCGCTGTATTAAGAATAATGTGGCCCACACCAATATTGTCAGTGGTTTTTATGTGTATATTAGGTTTTGTATAACCAAGACTAATACAGTAATTAGCGAAATCATTTGGTTGTATATCGGATTTCTCCATATGGCTTATGTTTTGGTTTACCTCCAGAATATGTAGTTCTTTACATAAGCCTAGGAATGGCCTTGCATCGTTAAATGCACGTGCTGCTTCCCGTTTTTGATCCCAGCAATAAAGTATTCGTTCGCCAATCGAGTTAATATTTCCAACAACAGGTACCATAAGTACTGGCCTACCCGCTGCCATGACAACAGATTCTGGTAGGTTTAGCAACATGGTTCCGCCGCTGTCCGATCTGTCTGCTTTGCTCATTACAAGCAAGTCGCAGAACCTGGCATGTAATGCAAGAGCTTCCTCTTGGCCGCCTCGTGGGTTTCTTACTTCAAACTTAATACCCGCCTCAGAAGCCTTGTTAGTAAACAATTCTATTGTTTTTTCACGGAACTTAGTTGCACGGGCGTTTAATTCGGTTCGCATGTCTTGTGGTACCACGTTGTCCGTAAAAGAGGTTCCACTAATAGCTTCGTTTGGGTATATGCCAACTATTTGCGCTTCGTGTTGAGCTGCAAGCTTAAGAGCGACATCTATGCGGCGCTCGCAGTTGTTATCGTTATTAAGGTGAACAGCAATACGACCTAACATAAAACACCCCCTGTATTGTTGCAACTATGAACTCATAATTGACGGTTTGAGGAACTGCTAAGACTAGTATAGTTTATGAGATTATGCTGTATTAAATGAATTTATATTGTGGTGCGTATGCTTATGCCCTAATTTTTGGTGATACAAGAAGCTTACGTCCTGCGCCATAACCACAAATTGTTTGTATTGCTCCAATAACAATAATCAAAGCAATAGAGCTAGAGAAGCTGCCGCTGTAATCTTTTAAAATGCCCACGGTTAGCGGACCTGCAGCAGCAATTGTGTAGCCAATACCTTGAGCCATTCCTGATAACTGTGCGGTTATAAGTGGTTCGCCAGAGCGTAACACTATTAACAGTATTGCAAGGCTAATTGTTCCGCCTTGAGCTATTCCGAGTAAAAAGCTCCATATCCATACGCTTGTTAAGGGCAAAGCAAGACAGGCTACAAAAGAAAGTATTGTCAACAATGACAGGCCCACAGCAACCCAGCTCTGACTACGAAAGCGAACTGCAAATGATGGGGTTACAAGTGTGGCTAGCATTTGAGCCGTAATAGAAATAGCTACAACATATCCGGCCGAAGTAGCATCCATACCACGATCTCTTAGCATAGGGGCAAGCCAGCCCATCATTATGTATGCCAATGCTGATTGCAAACCCATAAATAACGATACTTGCCAGGCTAGCCGATCATGCCAAAGACCTCCTGGCCTAATACTGTTTCCTTTTAGGATCTTTTTTTGCTTAAGGGTTTCTGGAATCCATAATATTGTTGTAAGAATTGCGGGTGCTGTCCAAACAGCCATTGCTATATAAACCGACTCGCCATAACTTTGCCAGACTGGTTGTGTTGTCGCTGCTGCAACTGCTGCACCAAGGCACAGGCCCATAGTGAATACACCTGTCATAGCTGCTGCCCATGTGCCAAAGTCTCTTTTTATAAGGCCTGGTAGTAAAACATTGCATACGGCTATTCCCGCTCCCGCTAGTGCGGTTCCTACAAATAATAAAAATGCATATGGTGTGCTACGCAATAAGGTGCCCAACGCTATAAAAAACAAAGCGATTAATAATGCTTTTTCAGTGCCAAACTTACGTGCCATTAATGGTGCTGGTATTGCGAAAATACCAAGGCATAACACTGGTAGGGTGGTTAATATACTAGCCTGAGCCTCTGATAAACCTGTTGCAGCTATAACCTCGGGAAGTATGGCCGAAAGACTTGTAAATAGCGTGCGTAGGTTGAACGATATTAGAAATACACCCAAAGCAAGCCATAATAGGCTGTAGCTGCTACGTTTAAGATTCATAGATAAGGGCTTGCTAACCAGATTATTCGATTACGTAATCGTTTGCGAAAAGGAATGTTTGACAAGGATTGGAGCGTAACAGGGGTGGAATGAGCTATTTGCTTATCAATTATCTGCTCTAGTTCTTTGGCAATCGAGCGACTGTATATTTCCATATCAAGCTCAAAGTTAAGTCTAAGGCTGCGTGGGTCTAGATTTGAGGACCCTATATAAGACCATGATCCATCTATAGTTATAAGCTTTGAATGGTCAAAATTTCCGGACGTACTCCATACCCTGCACCCGGCCTTTATAACCTGGTCTAGCTGCGCTGTCATTGCGTAGTTGACTAAACGCAGATTATTTTGTCCTGGTATAACAATGTCAACCGAGATTCCACGCCTTGCCGCTGTGTTTATAGCGCCCATAAGAACTTGGTCTGGTAGGAAGTAGGGTGATTGTATTCTTATATGTCGCTGAGCTATAGCAAATGCGCCCATTAACATACTATGAGTGGCCGCCATGTTTTTATCTGGCCCTGACCTTATGCATCTAGCTGGAATATGAGGCTCTGGGGCCTCTTGAGTTTCGTCGCACCAAGGGTCAAATGGTAGTTTTTCTTTGGTAGTAAACTGCCAGTCTTGTGCAAAAACTGACATTAGTTGTGTAACTACTGGCCCAATAATTCTGAAATGGGTATCTTTAGCGGTATGTTCGCCTGCAATTTCTTTCACAAAACCTGCTCTTATATTCATGCCACCCGTAAACCCAACATGACCATCAACGACCAGGATCTTACGGTGGCTTCTTAGGTTTGCGTAAGGCATGCGCATACCCCACGGGTTTGTCATAAACAATGCGCATGGAATGCCACGTCGTCTAAGTTCTTTTACTACTGGGGGGCGTGAATAGCGTGAGCCTACAGCGTCAATAAGAACCCTCACCTGTACACCTCGTTGCACGGCAAGGCTAAGAGCTTCAGTAAATTGGCGTCCTATTTCATCATTATCAAAAATGTAAGTTTGCAGAGCTATTGTATGTACTGCATTATGTATAGCTTCTAGCATGGCTGGGTAGGCGACGTCACCTCCTCTAAGAACCTTTATGTTAGTCCCCTCGCGCAATGGAAACCTGCTTAAGCGGTCACCAAGTACGCGTAAAGACTTGAACTGTGCCCCTGCCAGCTCATTAATATCTAATAAATATTCTTGTTCAGTCGAAATGTAGTCGCGCTCTGACTTGTTGCGCTGTTCTGAAATAGAGTCGTAGCGTATGCGATTTATACCAGCTATAAGGTACGCAAGCGGACCCAAAATAGGTGACATCATGATTACGCCGACCCACCCTATGGCTGCCCTAACCTCAGTTTTGGTCATTGCTGCATGTACGGCTGCAATGCTACCAACTACCCACCCCAATAATAGGGTCATATGTGGCCAGTACTCTTGAAAAAATATATATACGGTATTTATTTTCATTTGCAGCTAGGCGGTAGGTTCATACAAGCTTTGGTTATCCCTGTTGTTTAGGTCTTTTTTGTAGGGTATCCAGCCAGTCTGGGTTTGGTTCTGTGCGGCATGCAAACTTTTGTTTTGTTGAGTGTGAACGCCATACCCCACCACCAATTCCAGGTGTAGGCTTAACGCTGTACCAGTACCAGCTGCCATCTTCATCTTGGGCGAGCCAGTCCCATTGTTTAGGTGCATTGTTCCAGTCGGGCATGCCAGACAATAGTTTAGTTTTTAAGTTTTTGGGGGAATAGTATTATGCCTGGATAGGTTAGCATAATGAGAGAGAGCGTTGGTGTAGAATACGCTTTTTTGGGGTGGCCGATGGGACTCGAACCCACGACAACCGGAATCACAATCCGGGGCTCTACCAACTGAGCTACGACCACCACTGTTCTGGTGAAGCCAGAAGTATAGCATTGTTTTATGAATTTGTTTTGAATGATACAGGTTTGTGCCTAATTTACAAAGAGAGTTTAAACTTTGGTGTTAGATGCAATAAATAACAACAACGCTATAACGCATTTTTTGGCAAAATAAAACTTATCGGTAAATAAAGGTTTAAATATGGCACAACTGTTCGTGGTACATCCGGAAAACCCCCAGTCTCGCTTACTTAAACAAGCTGGAGAGCTGCTGTCAGAAGGTGGTCTTGTCGCAGTTCCAACCGATTCAAGCTATGCTGTGGTTGCTCGTCTCGACGATAAGGATGCTGCCGATAGCTTAAGGCGCATAAGAGGTCTGGATGAGCGTCATAACCTTACAATGCTATGTCGAGATCTATCAGAAATTAGCAACTTTGCCAGGGTAGATAACCGACAATATAGGTTTTTAAAAATGGCAACGCCAGGTCCCTGGACTTTTATTTTGGAAGCTACACGCGAAATACCCAGACGGGTTTCTCATCCTTCTAAAAAAACCATAGGGATACGTATCCCAGATCATCGTATAACGCGCGACCTAATTGATGCCGCGGGCACCCCATTGTTGTCTACAACCTTGATACCTTATGGAGAAGAGCTTCCGCTCAACGACGCGCAGTCAATATTCAATCGCTACGGAAATGATTTGGCAGCGGTTATAGATGGTGGCGCTTGTGTTCTGGCTCATACAACGGTAATTGACCTTACAGCCGAAACACCTGAAATACTTAGGAGAGGGCAGGGAGACTTATCCTCCATCGGCTTAGCGTAATAGTTGCAGATATAAAGTAATTAATGTCGGATCTTATTCAGACTATCACCGTATATGCGTTGCCTGTACTATTTGGCATAACATTGCACGAAGCAGCTCATGGGTACGTGGCTAGAATGCTAGGTGATCAAACCGCATGGGCTGCTGGTAGGGTTAGTCTTAATCCTATTAGGCATATCGATCCCGTTGGTACAGTAGCTGTGCCATTATTCTTGTTATTAAGCAGCAAGCTAATGGGAGGAGCCGGCCTGTTGTTTGGTTGGGCTAAGCCGGTACCAGTAGATTGGCGAATGCTAAGAAACCCCAAACGAGATATGGCTTGGGTTGCTCTGGCTGGACCAGCTTCAAACCTATTCATGGCAATACTATGGGCAATATCGGTTAGCCTGCTATATAGAATGGGTGTATCTAATACAGACTTTTGGTTTAGGATGGGTGTTGCTGGTATACAAATTAACCTTGTGCTTATGGCATTAAATATGCTTCCCATTCCCCCGTTAGATGGTGGTAGGGTATTAACAAGTATTCTGCCAACCAGACTAGCTATACCTTTTTCTAGAATTGAGCCGTATGGTTTAGTCATTTTAATAGTTTTAATGTTTACAGGCCTTTTGTGGTACTTAATGCAGCCTGTACTGGCATTTGGCTACTTAATTATTAAATGGTTTTTATAGAATTGGTTTAATCCGGTAAACTTGCGATTAGATTAACTGGCTTATTAAATAATGCAGCAGCCCAACCTGCAGGAGTTCACCTAAAAAATGGCAATCGATCAATCAGTAACATCTATTCTGCGAGGTAGTCTGGTGGCGCTTGTAACGCCAATGCATCCTGATGGAAGCCTAGACTACGAAGCGTATAAAAAACTTATAGACTGGCATGTAGAGCAAGGTACCAACGGTATAGTGGTAGTAGGCACAACTGGCGAGTCACCCACCGTTAATATGGATGAGCATGCACAGCTAATAAGCGTAGCTGTTAAGCATGCAGCAGGGCGTATACCTGTTGTAGCGGGGGTAGGTGGGAACTCAACTTCTGAAGCAATACAGCTATCTACTCACGCTATGGAGGTTGGTGCCGATGCCGGGCTGTCCGTTGTGCCTTATTACAATAAGCCTACACAAGAGGGTATGTATCAGCATTTTCGCGCAGTAGCGGAAAAAGTTGATTTGCCAGAT
>JAJYRX010000071.1 GCA_021793875.1 Pseudomonadota bacterium | reverse complement strand
TGGCCCATTGGTTATTGACGACATTGAGTATCACGGGCGCACGGTATACATGTGCGAATGTTAATGCTGTCTGAAAGTCAGCTGCTGCAGTTGAGCCATCACCTATCCATGCCGAGGCTATTCTTGTATCACCTTTTATTGCCGAGGCCATAGCCCACCCTACGGCCTGCGGAAACTGTGTCGCTAAATTACCTGAAATGGAAAAGAAGCCGTAATCACTGCGAGAATACATTACGGGTAACTGTCGACCCTTAAGCCTATCGAGTTTGTTAGAAAAAAGCTGACACATCATGTCTTTTATAGGACATCCACGTGCAATAAGTATATTTTGCTGCCTATATGATGGAAAAACCATATCAGTTGGATTTAATGCCATTGCCTGAGCAGTTCCAACAGCCTCTTCGCCCAAACTTTGCATATAAAAAGACATTTTTCTTTGTCTTTGAGCTGTTAGCATACGCGCATCAAAAGCGCGCGTTGTAACCATTACTTTAAGACCGTTAATTAATGCGTCGTGACTGATATTGGGTACCCACGGACCCACAGCATTATGCTCGTCATCGAGTACGCGTATGAACCTATAGGCAAAGTCTGATAGGTTACGAGCAGCAGTATTTACATCTGGCTTTGGTACTGAGCCAGCAGACTCTAGCTTCAGATATGAGAAATCGGTGCGCTCGCCAGGCCTGCCGGTAGGCTCAGGCACGTGCAAACGCAGTGCATTTTGAGTTTTCATAGGATAACTGAAATATCTTGTGGATTTTCGAATGTTTTATTGCTGTCTTGTGAACAACTTAATGTTAATAATGAACCATATTTACAATACACGCAATAAGGATTAGTACCTTATAGACATTCAGTACAGATACTATGCCAATACCTTCTATTGGTAACTCTATATTTTTCTACTAGTAGCTGCTGTTTGTTTGAAGTAATTGTTATTGCGCCACTCGCATCAGTGCGTAAAACCTCGCTTCCTATGTTTTCCCACCTTTTAACAACAATACCATGTGGGTGACCATAATGATTCCATGCTCCGGATTGTATTATCGCGTATAGCGGCCTTATCGCTTCAACGAACCTCTGATCGGAAGATGTTCTTGAGCCGTGGTGCGCAACCACAACAACGTCATGATTAGCAATTCCAGACTCCACTAGATAACGCTCTGACTTATTCGATATATCTCCTGTTAGCAATATTGAATGTTCAGCTCCATGAATCTGCAGTACACAGCTATTGTTATTCTTTACCTCACTGCTAGATAACTCATCAGAAATAGTTCCAACCATTGGCCAAATTATTTCTAACCTAACGCCGTCCAAGTGCCATTTTTGCCCCATTTCACATAAACCTATATGTTCAACTCTTGATATGAACGACGTATCGCCATCGAAATACTCTGACTCTTTGCCTAACCAGCCGACCACATCAAAAGATGCAAGCAGATTAATAACTTTAATTTCTTGCAGTATGCTTCTTAGACCGCCAACGTGATCTATATCCGCATGAGATACGACTAACAAATCAATTTTATTGACTCCTATGTTATATAGAAATGGCAAAATAATATTTTCAGAAGTATCAGAATACAGGTTATACCTAGCTCCGGTATCAAATAAAACAACGTGATTTCTAGTTTTAAGAACAATGGCAGAAGCCTGCCCTACGTCTAAAACATAAGCGGTCCAGTAATTCATATCATTACGTGTTTGATTCCAAACTAAAGCCGGTAATATTGCATATACAGCAACAACCTTATATAGATATCTAATAGGCAACAATAGAAATACTGACCCGACTACCGCCATGCAAAATAACAATAAAGGTGGTTGAGGTATGTTTGAGTTAGACAGCGACCAGCTAGCCACCTGCTCAGTGGGAACCATTACGACTTGTATGACCCAGTGAGTAAAAAGCACTAGATAAGAAGTTAGAGCTTGTAGTTGTGGAATACACGATGTTACAGCACACAAAAGTGCTAAGGGAGTCGCGATAGTACCTATAGCCGGTATTGCATAGAAGTTTACTATGGGTGAGCTTATGGGTATTTTATTGAATATGATTACTAATACAGGTAATAACGCAATACTAATTACAAACTGCATACGTGTAGACTGGTATAACCAGTTAATACAAGTTACCCACACATTGCTACTGGTTTTGGAGCCCATATGCTGCACTGATGAAGCTATACTAATTAGTATTAGCACTGCCAAAAATGATAGCCAAAACCCTGCACTTATAACTGCCCAAGGATCAAACAATATAATTGTTGCTGCAACAATAGCTAATAGTTGAAACCTGTTAATTGAAACCTTGATCACATAGCAAACAACAATCACAGCAAGCATATAGAACGCACGTTGTGCCGGTACTCCCCACCCAGCAAGCAAACAATACCCCAAGCCAAATAACAGCGCACAACAAGAAGAAATGACTTGTGCTGGAATATATTCGCATAACCATCGTCCTTTGAATCGAAACCTGCGCCATACAAACCAAACCAGGGCAAATACAATTCCGGTAACGATAGAGACGTGAGTCCCACTTATGGAAACTAAGTGATTTATGCCTGTGCGGTTAAAGGTTTTCCAATCTTCTTTTGATAGCTCACTTTGATCACCAATAGAAAGTGCTAGTATTACCGGGCCATATCGTAAGTTACTTATATAGGTCGATAATTTATCTCGTATATGGTAACGACCTCTATTGGCTAAAATTTTAATGTTGTGAAAGGGTTTATCGTCCACTAGCCAAGGCTCCCCCCTAACCTTGCCCACAGCACGTATATTACTGGCAAAAGCATATTTTTCGATATCGAAACCGCCCGGGTTCTGCGGACCATATGGTGGTTTCAGCACTAGCGCCATTCGCCATACTTGACCCGGCTTTACAGTTGGGGCATTTGCTTTAGAGCGGCCAGAATAAGGTCCAGACCAGCTATTATTAGACCATGTGACTTTAACGTACCTTGGTACTGACAAAGGTATGGAATCCAATATTAATGCATTAAAACTAATGCTTCCCACACCATTGATTGGCAGTGTTTCAACAAGGGCATGCACCCTGCTAACCTTATTTAGATCAGAGTCATGCAAAAAAACATTAAGCCTGTTTTGCGCACTGCTAATTGCATATAAATATGTAGCTACGGCACATATGACAATTAACCCAAAAACATATACACGCTTTTTTATTAGTAAGAGTAAGAAAAATACTCCCACTAATAATAGCAATAACCAAACAATTGAATTTATTAAGCTAGATGTGGGCAATGCCTCATGTCTGTTAACTGTAAGCAAAGTAACGATAGAGACAAGGCATAGTAGTCTACCTATCACGGCGTTAACACCTTATATTTGCAGCCAATGCGTTAGCTTAAGTTGCCATACTGCATTAATGCTTCAAAAGTAGATGCTTTAGCCGCTGGTAGAAACCCTAGAAACTAAAAGTCATTAAGATTTAATATACGACAGGCATTTTGAAATGTTTGATGTACTGCCTGCTCTATACTTATATTTCTTAACTCTGAAAAAACTCTTAAAATGCCACAAAGTTCAGCTGGTTCATTTCTAGCATTCTTATTGCTCTTCGTTGATAACCAAGCAGGTGGTATGTCTGGCGCATCTGTTTCCAATACCCATGCATAGTCCGGCAAATCCGATACCAATCTTCTTATTTGACGAGCACGTTCATAGGTCATAGCACCACCCGCGCCCAATACACACCCTAAATCCAGAAAGCGATTAGCTTGTTGGTGACTACCATTAAAAGCATGAGCTATTCCAACAACGCCAGAGACACTGCGTAAATGCTTTAGTATTATGTCCTGCGATCGTCGTACATGCATAATCACCGGAAGATTATATTTCTTGGCAATATATAATTGACTTCTATAGACGTGCTCCTGATGTGCAACCATCTCTTTGGTGCACAGTTCATCTACGAAAAAGTCCAGCCCAATCTCACCTACCGCTACAAGACGCCCATCTTGTATGTTTTTCTCTATGTGCTTTTCTAAATACTGCAGATCTGAATCTGTAATATCAGATACATACATGGGGTGTATGCCCAGGGCATATAGACCACCATTAATTGAATGCGCAAGCTCACGAACAGCATTGAAGTTGGAAGGATGAACCGCTGGTATGACGATACCTTTTATATTTTCATTATTAGCTCGGTGTATAACATCTGTTCTATCATGCTCAAACTGATAGGAATCAAGATGGCAATGCGTATCTATGAGCATATATGATTAACCCCCCTCAGAAAGTACTCCTATGTCCATATAATATTGCCTATGCGCTAACGCGGCCAACGCCGGGTCATGAGTAACAATAACAAAAGCTGTACCAAGTTCTTGATTTACCCTAACTAGCAAATCAAAAACAGACTGTGCAGTATTTCTATCGAGGTTTCCAGTTGGCTCATCTGCAAGTACACAAGCTGGGTTGGTAACCAGGGCACGAGCTAAAGCTACCCTTTGGCGTTCACCGCCTGATAATTGACTAGGATAATGCTGAACTCTGCTCTCTAGCCCCACCTGGCTCAGCAGTCTCATTGCTTGCTTTCTAGCCTCTGCCCTATTTGTTCTACGCACAATTAATGGCATTGCAACGTTATCTAGAGCACTGAATTCTGATAGCAAATGATGAAACTGGTAGACAAATCCAAGGGCACTATTACGAAGACTACTTCTGGAGGTCTCATTCAGATTATCTGCTATTTTCCCATTAATACTAATGCTTCCTGAATCGGCAGACTCTAGTAACCCTAATACATGCAGTAAAGTGCTTTTCCCCGAACCTGAAGCTCCGACTATTGCTACCATCTCACCCCGAGAAATCTCTAGATCAACTTTTTGCAGAACCTGCACCTTTTGATCGCCTTCTATATAGGATTTGCTGACACTTTGGGCTGACAAAACAGTATTTTCTTTATTAAAACTAGTCATAACGTAACACCTGAGCAGGCTGCAAGCGTGATGCTCGCCAGCTTGGATAAAGAGTTGCAAGCAGCGATAGAACACAAGACGTAGCACCAATAATGGTTATGTCAAAAATTTGCGGATCAGATGGTAATGTAGATATGAAATATATTTGCTGTGGAAGAAATTCTATGCCAAGCAATCGCTCAATAAATGGAACAATTACATCAATGTTATAGGCAACTAAGGCACCAAGAGCTACGCCACTAATAGTACCTGTTATACCAATAATGGCACCTTGAACTAAAAATATTCTGGCCACCTGACGGGGTGTTGAGCCTAGAGTTCGCAATATAGCTATATCAGACTGTTTATCTTTGACGGCCATAACAAGAGAAGACAGTAAGTTAAATGCAGCAACGGCGATAATAAGCGTTAGTATTAAAAACATCATACGTTTTTCTGTTTGAACTGCAGCAAACCAAGTCTTATTATTCTGGCTCCAATCTTGCGCATAATTGCCAATAGGTAATTTTTGATTTAACTCTTGAGCAACTGCCTGAGCTTTATACATATCAGATAGATGCAATCGTACTCCACTGCTAGCATTATCTCTGAACATTACAGCAGCATCTTTTATATTCATAAAGACAAGCGTGGAATCAAACTCATAATGACCAGAGGAAAATATCCCACTTATATGAAATTGACGCACTCTAGGTGTAAACCCAGCCGGACTAACACTACCTTGAGGCGCCATAACCATAACCTTGTCACCAGTCTTAACGTTTAGTTGTGAAGCTAAACTACTGCCTATAGCAAGGTTAAAGCTACCAGCCCGCAGGTCGGACAAAGAACCATTGATCATTTGCTGATTTACAGTTGATACGTCTGGCTCTTCATCAGGGTTAACGCCTCGTATTTGCACCCCTGTTATTACCCTGCCCCTAGCTAGCATACCTTGCGAGGCTACAAAAGGAGCAGCACCTGCCACATGTTTATTTTTTAAAACCCGTGTAGTAAGTTCTGGCAATGTATTTAGGGCCTGTTGAACGCTTTTCCCGCTTACAAACACCTCAACATGGGGCAACACCGAAAGCATGCGATCTCTAACATCACGTTGAAAACCATTCATTACAGAAAGCACAACTATTAAGGCAGCCACACCTAACGCTATACCAGCCATAGAACTAGCAGCTATAAATGAGACGAATCTATCGCGCCCCTGACGTCGGCCTGAACCAAACCCAGCATAGCGCAAGCCAACCCATATCTCATAAAACATTACTGCAACCCATGATACAAAGACAATGAATGTGAATAGGCATTACAATTTCCATATGCGAATTGTATTATCAGGCGCGCTACCTGAACCACGGTTGGCGCGTGAACTAACACCTTACTTAAAAAAGTCAGCACCTACGCTTGTACAAATATTTGAACAATATGGTGCAACCAGAATATTAGCTGATTCCAGTCAGGCAATGTGTACTGGACTAGAGCAATGGCTACTTAATGAGTATAAGTTTGCACCCAGACCCAAACAGCATGTAGGTGCAGGTGTATCATTACTAACCCTATTAGAACTATTGGAATGCAGCGAGAAAAGTGCAATTAGCAATATTGATGCAGCAAGGCCATTATGGTTTTTGGAGCTGGTAAATATATCTCCTTCACGTGATGGTGCTATTCTAACGCTAAGTAATGAGCTAGAAATAAGTAAAATCGAAAGCCAGCAACTTTTTGAATCGGCTACGGAAAGTTTCAAAGCAGCTAAGTTCGATGTCAGCTTCATTAAGTCTAATGTATGGTTGGCCCATCTGCCAAACAATATGGCGCCGAAGTGCGCCAGCCCATCTCTTGTAAGTACTGATAACCTGAATAACTGGTGGAGTAAGAGCCAAAGAGAACGCCCATGGCGTAAGCTATCGAATGAGATCCAAATGCTCTGGTTTGATCACCCAGTTAATAAGAAAAGGTTTGATCAACAAAAGCTACCTATAAATGGCTTATGGCTATATGGGGGAGCAGCGCTCAATCAAATCAACAACTCTGTAATAGATAAGAACATAATAATAAATAGATCACTAGAGAATAGCTACAACGCACAAGATTGGGGGGTGTGGATAGAAACCTTAAAACAATTAGATAATGATATTAAGAGCCAGAAAGAGATAAAAGAGCTGGTATTAATTGGCGAAGCTTGTATAGTGAGCCTAAGTCCAGTAAACAACATTTGGTCAAAACTAGGTATTAAAAGAAAACAACCATGGGAAAAATGGTGGCAACCCCCAAGCTAATTGACAGATACTGCAACGACGATTTAACCACCAGGCTTCAGAAGGCTGGTGTTCATCCCCTACTATCAAAATTATGGGCCACGCGTGGCGTATCAGACCCAAAAGAGAATGATCTAAGTTGGTCTAGGCTTATTGCACCATCATTGATGAAAGGCTGTGAGGATGCGGCCAATATTCTAGCTAATGCAATACAGAATAATAAAAAGTTGCTTATAGTAGCCGATTACGACTGCGATGGAGCGACCGCTTGTGCTGTAGGTATAAGAGCTCTATCTGCAA
>JAJYRX010000070.1 GCA_021793875.1 Pseudomonadota bacterium | reverse complement strand
AGACCATACTCCAGTGGTTGCAACGCTTGATTTCAATAAATAATAGTTGGCTTTTAAAGCACAGGTTATACATGAACAATTCAACACATGGCAGTATTTTTGTAATATCGGCTCCAAGCGGTGCAGGTAAGTCAAGCATTGTAGATGCAGTACTTGCATCCGAGTCAGATGTGGTTTTATCGGTATCATGTACCACTAGAGAGCCTAGACCAGGTGAAATAGACGGTAGACATTATCGTTTTATATCTATTGATGAGTTTGAAAAACTGCGTGACACTAATAACTTACTTGAATGGGCTAAAGTGCATGACAATTATTACGGTACGCCACGTGACACAATAGATACAGCATTGGAAGAAGGCAAAGATGTTCTACTGGAAATTGACTGGCAAGGCGCATTGCAAGTAAAACAATATTTTCCAGATGCTATAGGCATCTTCATACTTCCACCATCAATACATGAGCTTGAGACTAGGCTTACAAAGCGGGGGCAGGATTCTATTGATGTTATAAATCGTCGCTTAGCAGCAGCTAGCGAAGAAATATCCAAAGCCTCCTCATTCGAATATGTTATTATTAATCAAGAATTTAGCCTTGCTGTTAAACAGGTCATAAGCATCATTTCTTCAGCTCGATTAAGATACAAAAAGCAAGCTGCTAGATGCTATAGCCTATTCAACAGCCTTGGCGTTAAATAGCTTATTTATTTTCAATTACATACGGAGATTTTATGGCAAGAATTACAGTTGAAGACTGCATGCAAAAAATACCTAATCGTTTTCAAATGACTCTTGTTGCTACATATCGCGCTCGTGAATTAGCCCAAGGTCATGAGGCACGCATACAAAGCCGAAACAAACCAACCGTTACGGCATTACGTGAGGTAGCCGCTGGTGTTACCGGTCTAGAAATGCTGCGTAAAGTGCCAACATAATATCTGTAGTAATAGCAAAACATGGCGTTCTCTGGCTTCCGTGATGCATCAAGTGGGATTTTAGCCGCGCTTAAAAAAGCGCCTGGCATACGCAAGCGCACGACCAAATTCAGTGAAACAAAAACCAATAAAAATGCCATATCAGATCCTGTTAAAGACAACTCCGTAGCAAGTATTGCACCATTATTGGAAATAATTTCGCAATACCTAAGCGAATCTGACGTATCTCTGGTTAAAGAGGCTTGGCGATTCTCTGACCAAGCCCACTTGGGTCAGTTCAGAGCAACGGGTGAGCCATATATTACTCATCCAGTTGCAGTAACAGAAATATGTGCAGGCTGGCGTTTAGATGCCGATTCATTATGCGCAGCATTGCTACATGACGTAATTGAAGATCAAGACGTCAGTAAGCAGGAGCTTGCAGAGAAATTTGGTAGCGATGTAGCTGAAATAGTAGACGGTGTATCAAAACTTGAACGGCTAAAGTTTGCTACAAAAGCAGATCAGCAAGCCGAAAGTTTTCGTAAAATGCTACTAGCAATGGCACGCGATGTTCGCGTGATATTAATAAAACTTGCTGATCGCCTCCATAATATGCGAACACTTGGTGCTGTAAAGCCTGAGAAGCGAAGGCGAATTGCAAGTGAAACACTGGACATATACACCCCTATTGCGCATAGACTTGGCATAAATGCGTTATACAGGGAATTGCAAGATCTGTGTTTTGAAGCTATATACCCTAATCGATACAAAGTACTTCATAAGGCGTTATTATCTGCACGTGGTAATAGGCGTGAGGTATTGGGGAAAATTCATGACGCAGTGGCTTTGGCTCTGCCCGCCGCCGGTATAGACGCAGAACTTCACGGCCGTGAAAAATCTTTGTTCGGAATATACAAAAAAATGTCTGAGCAAAAGAAGAGTTTTTCCGATGTTCTAGACATTTATGGCTTCAGAGTTATTGTTAATACATTACCCGAATGTTATCTTGCTTTAGGAACAGTACATCAGCTTTACAGACCTGTTCCAGGCAAGTTTAAAGACTATATCGCCAACCCCAAAATCAATGGCTATCAATCGTTGCATACAGCGGTAGTTGGACCATATGGCACTCCAGTAGAATTTCAGTTTAGAACAAATGAAATGGACAGGGTTGCTGAAGAAGGCGTTGCCTCTCATTGGATATACAAAGACGACACAGTCTCATTAAACGATCTACAGAAAAAAACTCATCAATGGCTACAATCGCTACTTGATATACAAAGTCAAACTGGCGATCCAGGTGAGTTCTTAGAGCATGTGAAGGTAGACCTCTTTCCTGATGCGGTATATGTATTCACTCCTCAGGGGAAGATTCTATCCTTACCACGTGGTGCCACACCAATAGATTTTGCATACGCTATACACACAGATGTTGGAAATAAAGCAGTAGCATGTCGCATAAATGATGAGTTTGTACCTCTTCGCACCGAGCTGCGTAGCGGTGATGCGGTAGAAATTGTCACCTCCCCTGCATCAAGACCAAATGCTCAATGGCTTAACTATGTTCGTACAGGAAAGGCTCGTTCTGAAATTAGGCATTACTTACGCACTGTTCAATATCAGGAATCTGTCGCATTTGGACAAAAACTTCTAAATCAGGCTTTTGAGCAATTAGGCCTGCCACGCCCACAACCAGATGATCAAAATTGGGAAAAATTAGCTAAGAGTACAGGCGCCTCTTCACGAGAGGAAATTTTAGCTGATATAGGGCTGGGCAAACGATTAGCTGCTGTTGTGGCAAGACGATTCGCACCTGAGAACCAGATACTGGCAACAACAGCAGCTGATGTCGACGAAATAATGTCAAGTAAAAATGCACCCATTTTAATTCATGGTAATGAAGGACAAGCTGTGCAGTTAGCCCCTTGTTGCGGCCCCCTGCCTGGGGACGCAATAATTGGTGGTATACGACTAGGTCATGGACTTGTAGTACACATGGAAGAGTGTACTTTGGCACAACGTCAAAGAGCCCGAGAGCCAGAACGGTGGGTGCCTGTTATGTGGTCGACAGATACCGCACGACACTTAAGCACGCGTCTAGACGTTACAGCTATCAATGAAAAAGGTGTTATAGGACGTTTGGCTGCAGAAATTTCCGCTGCAAACTCAAATATTACCCATTTAACAATGCAAGATGAAGCCGCAGCAACCGGCCTATTGCATGTCACAGTACAAGTTGATAGTCGTAATCACTTAGCACAAGTGATTAGAGCAATAAGGCGTATACCCCAGGTTCAGAAAATTATTAGGGTAAAAGGCAATCGTTGAATATGCTATTTAATAATTTCTCCGGCACTTAATGCTATTTGTAGTTCGCATCTTTCTGCTAACCCTAGGTCGTGAGTAACTAAAACCAAGGTTGTCCCGTGCTCACCTTTAAGATCAAACATTAAATCTACGACCTTTTGTCCATTAACTGAGTCAAGGCTACCAGTTGGCTCATCTGCAAATAAAATATCAGGCTCCATAATAAACGCACGTGCAAGTGATACTCTTTGTTGCTCACCACCAGATAGTGTTCTAGGGTAGTGATTTATTCTGCTGGACATCCCCACCCTATCTAAGGTTTCTTCAGCATGCTTCCTAGCATTATGTCCTACCATCTCTAGAGGTAACATAACATTTTCAAGGGCTGTAAGATTTGGCAAGAGCTGAAATGATTGAAACACGAAACCTATATGCCGTGCACGGACAGCGGCACGTTGCTCTTCATTCATAGTAAATATATCGTGACCCATAAGGCTTACCGAGCCAGAGTTGGGAACATCCAAGCCCGCCATCAGTCCTAATAGGGTAGATTTACCAGAACCTGATGCGCCAGTAATAGCTAAACTTGACCCTGATGGCACTGAAAAAGACAGGTTCTTTAGTATTGTTATAGTTCCCGAGGCATCGTTTACATGCCTGCTAAGGTTTTTCACTTCTATAGAGTTTCGTTTGTTCATATGTCTATAAAAAACGGTTTTATTTTTCGCTTTAAACAGTTGGTATTAATGATTGTTATTACACTAGCCCATTTAGTATCAAATGCAAATGCTACATCAGGCTCAATTTTAATAATAGGCGATTCACTATCAGCAGAGTATGGAATTCAAAGTAACACCGGATGGGTTAGCTATATACAAGAATACTTAAATGAGTACAACAAACCCTATAAAATTACAAATGTAAGCATAAGCGGAGAAACCACTAGTGGTGGTCTGAGTCGTCTGGGTAAAGCATTAGAACGATACAGCCCGGAAATTGTCGTAATTGAGCTTGGAAGTAATGATGCCCTAAGAGGACTTCCATTAGACATGACCAAAAAAAATCTCTCGGAAATGATAGATATGTCTAAGGGAACGGGTGCACAAGTAATGATTATAGGTATGCAGTTACCGCCAAATTATGGAAAAACATACGTTAAGCAATTCAGCGAAATATACAAATTATTAGCTGATGAGAAGGATGTAACATTAGTACCTTTTCTGTTCGAGGGTTTTGCAACTAATAGAGACTACTTTCAAGAGGATGGAATACACCCTAATGAAAAAGCTCAAGCGACAATGGCATCTAATGTTTGGGTAAAACTGCGTCCCATGCTCTGAGCCGCAGTTATGTTGGGGGCAGCCTAGTTATCCTTATCACTATTGCTGATAACATCTTCTGCTTCCGGAAGATACTCAATATTTGCATGCACACGCATTTCTTCCAGGACTGCCTGCTCCTCAGCATCAGCATAAGCACGCTGCAATTCAGACTTAAGCCCTGCAATCGTATCGTATGACGGCTCATCACGAATTGCGCGTACAACGTGTATAAGTGCAAAACCATTTGCAACTTCTACACCTGTATATGCAGGAGCTTCATTTGGCTCAACTTGCATGGCAGCATCTACAACATTATTTTGGATACCTTTAGGATCCATGCGACTGACAACAACCCTGTCGCCAAATCCCTCTGCATCACTCCCATCCATCAGATCTTTGAGATGTTTCTGACCCTCTTTAACTGCCATAGCATGTGCTTTCTTATTCTTCAGCTCTTCTTCTATGACAACCTTAACCTTATCAAGCTCAGGCACCCTTGCTTCTTCATGCTTAACAACACGCACTGCAACCATTGTGTCGGGTGCTAACTCAATTACTCCAGAGTTATGGCCATCTGTTAAAACTTGCGTAGAATAAACTGCTCTATAAACCCTTGGGTCATCAAGAATATCAGCATCTTTTGACTCGGCTGCAGCGTTAGAACCGACCTCTTGATATGTTAGTAAGCGATCACGCGCGACACCATCTACTGCTTTAACGTCAATGCTTAATGCTTGTCCCACTGCATCCATGCTATCAGGGTGATCGTATACGAGACTAGTTAGTCGTGTAGCCATATCAGCAAACCGTTCAGCCCCAAGCTGATGACGAACCTCATCCTGAAGGGTGTCTTTTATCTCATCGTAACTTTGGACCTCTTCAGGTTGTACCTCGGAGGCCAAAAATATATGATACCCGCCCTGACCGTCTATAACATCGGATATTTCCCCTTGTCCCAATGCAAATATTGCATTGTCTAAACTGCTTGGCCAAGTACCCTGTGTTATCCATCCTAGATCACCACCGTTTTTAGCGGTACCTGCATCCTCAGAATACTCTTTTGCAACCTCTGCAAACGACTCTGGATTTTCCTTTACTTTAGCCAAAAGCTGATTTGCTTTTTCAAGAGCATCGTCTCTTTCAGACTGCGTAGCACCGGCGGCAACGCTAACCTGTATGTGGCTTAACTTAACTCTAGCTGGATTAGTAAAACGTGATTTATTCTGATCGTAATAACGTTTTAACTCATCTGCTGTGAGCTCTGGAACTGTTGCCATAGCGGCATTTTCGTCTAGAAGTATGTACTGTATGCTTACATGATCGGGTATTTTGAAACTTTCTTTATTATCGTTATAAAAACCCTCTATTTCTGCACTAGATACCGTAACCTCGTCAATGAAGTCTTTAGCATTAAATGTTTTTACTTCTATATCCCTTTGCTCGGTGAGAATAGTTGCTATTTGCTTAACAACCGGCTCTGGAATGCTGGTTGAGTCTGCAACCGGCGCAAGTATGCGATTAAGTGACAACTCTGCACGCTGACTAGCTTCGAACTCTCTTGTTGTAAGACCCGCTGACTCTAATACCTCACTGTAGCGTTCTGGGGAAAACTGCCCCTCAACCTGCACTTCTGGCATAGACGATATTGCATTACGCAAAACAGCATCAGAAACGTTAAACTTTTCTGCGGCTGCAGCATCGGCTATTACTCTACGATCGATAAGAGACTCTAGAACACTACTTCTAACCATTGGATCATCGAGAAGGTCTACATCGAAGCCCTCTGGCCCAAACTGCTGCATTTGACGCATTTGATTAGCCCGAGCGTTCTCAAACTCATGCAATGTAATTGCAGATTTACCTACTTTTACAAGATCATGGTCGCCGGAGACATAGCTGTTGTACCCACTAACTCCGATGAGTGCAAATGATGGCACAATAAATAATAATAGGAAAAATTGCATCAACCTTTGATGCGATCGTATGAAATCAAACATTTAAATACCCACTGAACAGGGAACTGCAGCAGTTTAACACTTCAATATATTATTAATAGGGTTAATCATGACAAACGGCTTTAATAATTGGCAATGGCCCAACCTAATTGCACACAGAGGTGGCGGCCATCTAGCTCCAGAGAACACTATTTCTGCTCTTAGAACCGGTTACTCATACGGATATCGTATGCTTGAGTTTGACGTTCGCTTAACCCAAGATAAGGTACCTATTTTATTACATGACAATAAAATAACTAGAACCTCAAATGGTAAAGGCAACGCAAATGAATATTCTATGGTTGAATTACTCGAGTTTGATTTTGGGTCATGGTTTGATAAACGATACGCCGGCGAATCTGTAGCAACTTTAATGCAAGCCGCACAATTTTGTATTGCTAACAATATACACTGCAACATAGAACTAAAAAGCAACAAAGGCTACGAGCATGAGACAGGTCTAATCATTGGTAATTATGTAACAAAACTTTGGAGCAGCTCTGGTCTAACACCTTTGATATCTTCTTTTTCTGAAAAGGCCCTTATATCAGTTAGGGAGTCTGCTCCTAACTTACCAAGGGCTTTAATTACACAAGGGAAAATACCATCAAACTGGGAAGAAAAACTTTCAGAATTAAAGTGTGTAGGAATCAACATAGAAGACCAATGGGCTAGTGCAGATATCATCAGGGCAATAAGGTCTAAAGGTTATTTTGTTGGCGTTTGGACGGTAAATAACACTGATAGAATAAATGAGCTTCTGAATATAGGTTGTAACGCCATTTTTACTGATTCATTATTGGAAGCCTGTGTGCTAAAGTGATTAGAAATGCTCATTGTCATTTAAAATGCGCCATTTTCCTTCTGGTAAGTCGCCTAATTTTATCCTGCCTATACGAACCCTCTTTAATCCCGTTACCCTCAAGCCAACTAATTCGCACATTCTTCTTATTTGACGCTTTTTCCCTTCGGTTAAGATGAACTTTAGTTGATCATTATTTTGCCAGCCAACCCGAGCTTTTTTTAGTGGCTTACCATC
>JAJYRX010000069.1 GCA_021793875.1 Pseudomonadota bacterium | reverse complement strand
TTCCGATCTACTAAGACTAGCAATAAAGTTGCAGCGATTCCCATCGAGTTTGAAGGTTTGACATTTAAAGCCAGCAGCCTGCATGCGATTGGATAATAAACGTGCCAACGCTAGCTCATCACCGCGATGGCTAACCGTATTGATACGCACAGCTTGCTGTAAAAACAGAACTTCTTCTTGTTGAGAAAACGTAATTCCTTGAGTACCCAAGCCTCCCTCCTATGGTGATTGGTAACTCTTGTAATTATTTGGCAGATTTTTAATATTTGTAATGCTTTTCCGCCTATTTAAATTAATTATAGGGAGGGTACGTATAAATGCCTATTTACCATTATTACAAATATATACAGACTTTATTGTATTAACCGTACAAATATAACTCTCATAATACGGAAATGCTATGTGGACTACAGTAAACGATGTATTAGAACTAGAAGCCATGCAGGGGGCTGCCGTATTAGCTGGTCATAATGGTCTAGGCCGGCAAGTAAAGTCTGTTACCGTGCTAGACGCACCTGATGCCACACTTTGGTTACGAGGAAACGAACTGGCTTTAACCTCTACTTTTCCACTAAACAAGCAATACACAAACTTAAATAGACTTGTGCCAGAGCTGGTTTCGCGCGATGTTGCCGGATTAGGAGTAAAGCTAAGCCGCTACATGAAATCGCTACCCCAATCCATGATAGATCAGGCCAATGAATTGGCCTTCCCTATAGTGCTGGTTCCCGACCATTTAGCCTGGATTGAACTTTTAACACCAATATTTACCAAGGTGCTTGAAACCGATGCCAGACACATGTTGCATGCTGAAGAAATACGCAATAGGTTTAGCAGGCAATTATTTGCTGGAGCCAGCATTGAGGGCTTGGTAACCATGCTTTATTCTCTTATTGGTGAGCCTGTGGTTTTAAGCAGCCCAGCCGATGCACTAAGTTTTTGGCAACCCGCTGAAATTAAACATATTGATAATATTATCGAGGCCATGCAACACCCGGAAATACGAAGCACACCTATACCAGGTTTCCCAGGGTTAATGCATAAAATGGCTGGCAATGTACAAATAACTCATGCCTTGCTTGATTCAAACACAGACCCATACGCCAGCATAGCAATTATCAACAGCATCAACGAACATAACAGCACCAACACGCTTAAGCAGGTAGAAACATATAAATACCTACATCACTGTCGCGATATATTGTCAATGGCACTTATGCAAAGGCGAGCCAGCATAAGTATTAATCGTGAAAAAAACAATGAATTTATTCTGGCACTTACCGATACACACTTGAATCGCAAGGCTAAGCAAAACCTTATACAGCGCAACACTACGCCTGGAATTAATGAAAACGGCGAATTCTTTTTAGTATTATTTAAAATTGGTGGTTTACGGGGTCATAGTCTTCGTATAGCCACTAACCTGTTGTTTCAACAATGCGAAATAGAGTCTATTCCAGTAGCAAGTAAAGATAACCAGCATTTTATTATGCTACTACCCCTTACTGACGGCGGCACACACCCTATAAACCATGCTGAACAGCGGTTTAACAGGCTTATAAAAAACCTGGAAATTAACGCCAATCTGCAACAATGGCATGCTGGCATGAGCCAACCCACCTCTCTTTTGCAACTTCATAAGGCATTCGAACAAGCTGAATTTGCCCTTAAGCATAGTATAAAAACAGGTCAGAGCAAGCAAATAAAAATGCAGGATGAAACTGGTTTATATAAGCTATTTTCACACCCAGCAATGGCAGAGAATATAGATGAGTATATAAATGACTGGCTAGGCCCAATAATAGCGTACGATGAAAAGTATAAAACCCGTATGTTACATACGTTACGGGTTTTTCTAGATAATAACTGTAATTACCGCGAAGCTGCACGACAACTACATGTACATCACAATACCATACGCTATCGCCTTGATAGGCTTAGCCAGTTAACAAGAAGAGACCTGATAGAACCTCAGCTACGCCTACAGTTCCAACTGGCCATTATGATGCATGACAGCAAAAATATTACTTAAACAACTTGCCAACCCCTGCCGCCAAACCTGATGCAAGGCTAGACCCACCCTGATTATTGTTTTTATTTAAAAAACTGGTTACGGCAAGCGCTAATACAGGCAATAGCTTTTTCAGGGAATCTGCATTTATACCGCTTTGCTGCGCAGCGTTTTCAGCTACCTCTCTACTGGCCGCAGGGGAACCAAGAACATTTTCCAAAATTTTGTTCCCGGTGCTCTGGCTATCAGTTAAGCTGGCCATGGCCTTGTTTACTAAACCAAGTTCACTAGCCTTACCTAATAGGCTTCCTAGCATTCCGTTAGAACCAGACATTTGCGCCTTTATTTTGTCTAGCAACACGGGAACTAACACGTTCGCACCGCCCTCTACATCTTGTGTACTAAGGTTAAGGCTTTTGGCAATTTCGCCACTACCACCCAATTGAGACAATACTTCTGAAATTGACATTGTTATTCCTGTAATTAATTAAAGAAGTGAGGAAGGTATATTACCGCCATTTTCGGCAATTTTCTTTAGTACCTCTTTATGCAGCCACATATTCATCTGGGCAGAATCATCCATTGCAGAGGCTGGACAACCTAGTTCCGTAGCAAGTTCTTTACGTGCAGCGTAACTACTGTCTAGATCTAGTAATTTCAACAAATCTACTATTGACGTTTTCCAATTCAACTTCTGCGGATTTTTAGCGGCCTTGTCTTCAAGGATGCTTACAACATCTACTGCATCTATTGCTTCTACTTTATTAGTAGTACTACCAGCTTCGGCAACCTGATTTACGCTTGTTTCTTGCACTTCATCACTTTTATCAGACGAGGTAGCAGCTTTAGCAGAACCAAACCCTAGCTTATCTAATATTTTCCCGAAAAAACTCATATAGTTACCCTTGTAATTTATTAGTTGATATAACTATGAAATGATAAGTCCCAAGTGTGGGTAGGTGAGCAAAGGTTAACAATTTTTAATACAAGATAACAATGCTTGCTTATCCTTAAGCATAAAAAGCCAAGAAACCCATGGCCACCATTGATATAAACCCTAGCGCCACCATAGTTGCTATCAGATAAGTTATAAAACGACCCACATAGTTGTTCTTTTCTGTGTAGAAATCGGTTTTAGGGTTTATACCGTCTTTGTTCTGAACCTGATTCTCGGAATTATTAACTGTAACGTTTTTAGTTTGCATATGTTTTAACCACTTTAAGAATTAACATTTTTATATTATTGGCGCATAGTTACGCTTACCTTTAATGCTAATACAAAAATAGTAGTTAAAGCATCTAGTATTTAAGCAAAGTTATACTAATATCAAAAGCTTATTAAATATATAAAAACTTATAAAAAACACTCCACAGTTAAATCTCATACTCAAGGCTACAATACTCATACTTAAAACATAAATAAGGCATACAAGTGGAGACAATCGCCGCAAGCATCCCTTTCGATAACGTGTGGACTGCATTAGTAATAACATTTCTAGTGGTTGTATCAGCTTTTTTACAGGGAATGGGTGGCGTTGGCTTTACCATGGTACTTGCACCTGTAGCACTAATGATAAGCCCTATATTAGTGCCTGGACCTTTATTGGCATTAGGATGCACAGTATCGATAATGGCCATGATACGAGAATGGAAAGATATTGAATGGAACAATGCCTTTTACGGATTTATTGGCCGTACATTGGGTGCCGCTATTGCTCTGATACTATTATTGAATCTTACTGGACAATATTTAAATCTATTCTTCTCTGTTTTAATAATTATTGCCGTATTATTAAGTTTTTCTGGTATAACCATTAAAACCTCATCCGGAAATTTGACCGCTGCCGGTACTGTTTCTGGAGTCATGAGCACACTAACATCAGTTGGGTCCCCACCTTTGGTTATTGCACTTCAGCATGGCAGTCCAGCCACTATACGCGCAACTCTGTCTGCTATATTAACTGGCGGCACCCTAGCGTCTATTATATTTTTGGCTATAGGCGGAAAGTTCGGGCAAGCAGAAATGATGGCCACCTTATGGCTTACACCATTCCTATTTATTGGGTTCTGGGTATCTACAGTAACTAGACATCATGTTAATAGAAGTCGCCTACGAATATCGTTATTATTGTTCTGCCTTATTAGCGCGATAGCTCTTATACTAAAAACACTTCTTTAAGAACACTGTTACACCAAACAGGTAATGTATTCTCTGAACTTATGCCCTGCAGGGTCTGACAACAAGAACTCTGATAGAGCCTCATAAAAAATAGATAGAACAGCAGGCTGGTGATTATGACGATTAGTAACTGCTGATACCGTTTCTTCTATACATTTGCCGTCTACCGTTATGGGTTTTATTACATCGTTATCCCAGCCACTTGTCGCTGTTGAAGAGACAATACCAACCCCCATACCAGATCTAGCCAAAGCACGTATAGTTTGCGTATTACCACTTTCGATTACGCGATGAGCCCGTAAGCCTGCATAATATATAGCACCATCTAGCATTGACCTAGTCATGTACCCTCGCTTCAGTGAAAGTATTGGCCAACTGACTATATCTTTAAGTTCACATGCCTCGTTATCATTTTTAGTGTAGTCAGGAGGTAGCACCGCATACAACCGTGCGCGAAATAAATCCCATCGATCTAGCTGTTGCTCTGTTGGAGCCCAGGCTATGGCACAATGCACAGCACCAGCATCAACTGACTCTAGTAGCTGTGAGTTACGACCTTCAAAAATATTAATTTCAATACCTTTATGCACCTTAAGTATCTTATTTACTACGGGTGCTAGTACGGCCTCTATGGTCTGCGGGGTTGCACCCAACCTCAGAAACCCAGTGTTATCAGTATGAGATTGGTTTGCTCTTGTCATTAAAGCTTGAGCTTGAGCTATTAGATCGCCCATATGCGGTAATAATTGCTCTCCTTCTGCAGTCAAACTAAGACCCTGACCAGAGCGATGCAACAGACTAACACCTAGATGGTTTTCTAAATGTTTAATTTGACGAGAAAGTGCCGGCTGACTGATATTCATAGCAACAGCCGCCTTAGACATGCTTAATCTTTCTGCTGTAGCAACAAATAATTGAAGTGACCGTAGGTTTATCAACGCTCCTCCTCCATATGCAACAAATGCATAACTCACTTAACAAAATATGCATTTGACTCAACTGTAAGGTCAATATAGCATTTATTAACCAATTAGAAATTAGATAAATAAGGGGACAATATGAAAAAGCTATTCTTAAGCTCTGCTCTGGCACTTGGACTTATAAGCGTTAGCAATGTAAATGCTGCGTGGCCAGAAAAGCCAGTTGTTATAACCGTTGGTTTTGGTGCTGGAGGTACAACGGATATAGTTGCACGTGCCGTTGGTGAAGTTGTAAGTAAAGAGTTAGGTCAACCTGTTGTAATTGAAAACAGACCTGGCGCGGGAGGCGCCGTTGCCTCAACAGCCATTTCAAAAATGAAACCGGATGGCTATAACCTAGTTGCAACCACATCAACCACAATTACGCTAGATCCTCTAATTACTAAATTAGGGTTCGATGCCGATGACTTTACTTATGTGGCGGCAATTGGACAATTCCCAGAGGCTTATATAGCCCACCCTGATAAGGGATGGAAAACATTGAAAGATGCAACAGCTGCGGCAGCGGAAACTGATGGCATGACGGTTGCATCAACTACAACACTTGACCGCATGGTCACCAAATATATAGCTAAGCATGATGGCGTTGAGCTATCAGCCGTACCTACTAAGGGTGGTGCCGAAGCAGTAACCCAAGTGTTGGGTGGCCATCTAGATATGGGATACAGCTCAGGTGCATATTTTCCACAAGCAGAAAGCGGTGATCTTGTAGCGCTTGCAGCTCTTGCAGATACCAGAATAGGCGGATTACCAGACGTGCCTACCCTAAAAGAGCAAGGGTATGACGTATCTAGTGTGAACCTAGTATTATTTGCCGCTCCCAAGGGCTTATCTGGTGAAGCCTACGAAAAGCTAACCGAAGCGTTTAAAAAAGCTGGTGAAGATCCATCAGTTACAGAGCTGCTAGCTAAACGAAGCGTAGACGCAGTACGTCTCACCGGGGAAGATCTTGAACAAACAATTGCTGACCATATAGAAGGCTATAAGCGCCTTATAGAAGCAACAAGCGAATAATTATTATGAAAAAGACCAACGCCAACAACAAAACACCTAATAGAGCCTCGTGGGATCTTGCGGTCATGTCGGTAGTATTTGCCTTACTTGGATGGCAGGTTATACCAGCCCTTATTCCTGATGCAATGGCGTTGGGCCTTGGCCCACGAGTTCTTCCTGTTGCCACTTCTTATACCATATCTCTTTTGTCTTTAATTGGATTCTTACTATCGGTTAAAGGAATTGGACGTGATGCAAAGTTGATAACGTCACAAACACGGCCTGTTCTTATCCTCCTATTAGTTACAACTATTGGTGTAGTTATAAGCAGCATTGCAGGCCTGAGTGTTGGAACTTTTTTTATTATTCTAACGTTAACTTACTTGCTTAACGAACGTAGAGTATTGGTTTGCTTAAGTCTCGCGTTAGTTAGTGCACTAATCGTCTATGCCGCTGTTCCACAATAAGGGATAAGAAGATGGATATTATTATTAGCGGGGTATTAGACTCATTTGCACCTTCCGTAATTCTGGCAGTATTTATGGGTATTCTGCTTGGTTACGTTGTTGGTGTATTGCCTGGCTTAAACAGGCCAGCTGCATTAGCAGTAGCAGTCCCACTTAGTTATTACATGACACCTATTGGTGCCATTGGCTTTTTAATTGGTATAGCTAAAGCTAGTGGAGCTGGTGGTGCAACCATGGCGATACTACTAAACACACCTGGTGAACCAAGCTCTGCTCCTACATGCATTGATGGATACCCTCTTACTAAGCAGGGTAAGGGTCAGAAAGCACTTAAAGTAGCTCTATACAGCTCGGTAATAGGTGACATTATTGGTACTGTAGTGCTAATTGCAATAGCACTGCCACTAGCCAAGTTTGCTTTAAAAATAGGGCCAGTCGAAATGACGGCCATTATGTTTCTTGCGTTAACCTTTATAGCCGCCCTTTCTGGCACTTCAGTAATTAGAGGGCTAATATCCGGCACTCTCGGAATTCTTCTGGCTTGTGTGGGTATGGATGCAGAAACAGCTGTAATGAGAATGACTTTTGATCATGTTGAGTTAATGGATGGAGTGCCTTTATTGGCAATTACAGTTGGTATGTTGGCAATGACCGAAATGCTAATACAGGCTGAACTACTACTTCTAAAAGGTCCCGAAAACCTTAAATATAAGAAAGAAAGCACCCGTGGCGATCATAATCTAAGCTGGTCAGAATTCAAGCGTATATTCCCAACAATCCTGCAATCTAGCGGTATCGGAATTATTATCGGCATTATTCCCGGATTAGGACCTACCGTAGGCTCATTTCTTTCGTACGGCATTGCTAAAAGGCGAGCCAAACCGGGGGACAAGTTTGGCGAAGGAGAAATCAAGGGTATAGCCGCGTCTGAAACCGCAGATAATGTGGTTACTCCATCTAGTCTGGTA
>JAJYRX010000068.1 GCA_021793875.1 Pseudomonadota bacterium | reverse complement strand
CCGATCTCTTGCACTTGAAAACGATAATAAACAGGGTTGGCAGTTACTGCAGCATCCATCGCGACTCAAAATTAGAACAATAGATGCTTTTTGCAGCCATTTAACTAAATCTATGCCGTGGCTTAGTGGTATGGGTGGTCTTTCAAACATAGCAGATAAAGCTGGTATGCATTATGACTACGCGGCCAGAATGGTCTTAGAAATGGTTGATGAAGTGCCCGCTGTTGGTCAGTTTTTGGAGCATCTTGATTTAGATTATTCAGCAGCGATTGCAATGCTGTCGGATATGCTAAAAACTAGAGATCAATGGCTATCTATTGTGATGCAGGATAACCTAGATGCACTGCAAGATAATCTTAAGGTTCTCGTTGAGCATTCTCTACACTTTATAGTCCAGAATCTTGAATCCACCATGCCATACGGATGGAAGCAGGATTTATCGTGGGCGCTACTGGAGTCTTTGAAGAGTCTTGGTAATAAAAGCCATTACATATGGCAAGATGTGTTGGCAAAAGAGGGGCCAGACGCCTTTAAGCCTGAATTTGGTCGTGTAGAGTTGTGGCATTTGTTAAGCAACATGCTACTTACTAATGATAACAAGCCGCGATCACGCATAACCGTTGAACACGGGTTCCCACCTAAATCTAAGCATAAAGAGCTTCTACATAATTGGCTTAGGAGACATTCGGACGGCAAATGGGCTAATGTTGTTGCTAGTATAAAAAACCTACCAATTGGTGGTTATAGCAGTTCCCAAATGCAATATTTAAGCACCTTTAAGGTGGTGTTAAAGCTAGCTCATGCAGCTCTACAGTTAAGGTTTGCTGAGGTTGCTGAAGTGGATTTTGTGGAGGTGTCACAAAGAGCATTACAGGCTCTAGGTTCAGAAGACATGCCTACCGATTTGTTGCTTAGTCTTGATGCCCGTATAAGTCACATTCTTGTTGACGAGTTTCAAGATACTAGTAATGTGCAAATACAGGTTTTAGAGCGTCTTGTTGCAGGCTGGGAGCCTAACGATGGTCGTACACTTTTTCTTGTTGGCGATCCAATGCAGTCAATATACAGGTTTCGCAAAGCAGAAGTAGGCCTGTTTTTACTAGTTCAAAAGCATGGGCTAGGAAATATACCCCTTGAATCTTTATACCTTTCTGAAAATTTCCGCTCGCAGGCTGGGCTTGTAGAGGTGTTTAATCGGTATTTCTCCAAAATATTTCCACCTAAGGACAACGCTGACACTGGCGGTATACGATATAGCCCATCTATTGCGTTTAACCCTGACACTATCAGTCCTGCCATGTCATTTCATGCCATACGCAAGGAAAGTGATGAGGAGTTACATCGTGCACAAAATAGGGTAGATAAAAAGGTGGTAGAGCTTGTTAAGCAAACCCTGAGTCGTCATAAAAATAGCGAAAAACCGGTTGCAGTTCTGGTGCGATCCAGGAGTCATTTGAATCAGGTTATGCAACTGATGTCATCTGCTGGTATTTCATATAAGGCGATTGATCTCGAAGGTCTTGGCTCACGCCCTGTGGTGCAAGATCTACTCCAATTAATACGAGCAATATCACATAATTCTGACCGTCTAGCTTGGCTTTCTGTCCTACGGTCACCTCTGTGCGGCCTAACCTTGAATAGTATGCATGCTTTGTTTGGCAACGATTTTAAGAAGGCAATCCCAGACATTCTTGCTTCATGGCTAAAAAGTCCTGATTCTTATACTGGTATTTCCAGATCAGATGTAATGCGAATTAGAAAGGTTTCGGAAATATTAATTCAAGCCGCTCAGTATGACGGACATATGTCATTTGCTAGTTGGGTACAAGACTGCTGGGATGCTTTGGGTGGCAATATCGTTTACTCAAATGAAACAGATCGTTCTGATGCTGAAAGCGTATTTAGATTGTTGGAGCAAATGGCACCGTATGGGCATTTAAACATGGACGACTTTCAATCAGCCGTCAATCAGCTTTATGCAAGTACTGTATCTAGTGACAGAACTGTTGAAATTATGACTATGCATAAATCTAAAGGGCTTGAGTTTGAGGCGGTTATATTAATGGGCCTTTGTCGTATTAATAGAAATAGTGATAAAAAGTTATTGCAAACTGAACAGTCGGGTGGCTACTATGTTATGAGCCCCGTAAAACGATCTGTTGATCAGGATGACGATCCAATCTCCAGATTTTTATCAGAACGTGAGAAAGAACGGGATAATAATGAGAAAGATCGTCTTTTGTATGTAGCCATGACACGTGCAAGGTCTGAATTGCACATAGTTAGCACTGTTAGCATAGATAAGAACGGGCAGGTTAAAAAGCCAAATAGTACATCTATGTTGGGAAGTATGTGGGATATGGTCCAACCCATAGAAATGCCAGATGACAATGAATCCACTGAAAGTGAATATGCTGGATCGATAAAAACACATCCACATCAATTGCTTATACGTCTGCCAGATCACATATATAAAAAAATGAACACTCCTAGCATCATGACGGGACATCAACCTGATAACAGTCAAATGCAGCAGTCCTGGTCATGGCAAAAGCTAGATACAGCTGAAGCTATTACTGGTACGGTTGCTCATGAGTGGTTGGAGCGCATTGCACGTGATGGTTTGGCAAACTGGAATGCAGACAAAGTATCTGCAATGGATTCTATATTCAGAAAGCAGCTAAAACGTGCAGGGGTGACAGATATAAGTATTGATCAGTCTGTTATGGCCCTTAAAGAAACGCTTGAGGCGACATTGAAATGTGAAAAAGGACGGTGGTTATTGCAAGTAGCCAAGGCATATAGAGAATGGTCATTAATAGATTCTGAGGGTAGAGTGTCAATTATTGATCTTGCAATCTCAGATGAA
The DNA here is from genome assembly GCA_021793875.1 of Pseudomonadota bacterium. Classification (GTDB taxonomy): domain Bacteria; phylum Pseudomonadota; class Gammaproteobacteria; order Burkholderiales; family Burkholderiaceae_B; genus JAJYRX01. Next base: position 4,868 of record JAJYRX010000068.1, on the reverse strand, counting down.
AAAGGTTGGTTGGTTGTTGACTATAAAACAAGTGTTCCACACGAAAACGAAGATAAAGAACAGTTTATGTGGCGTATGAAACAATTATATTCAGATCAAATGCAAAGATATAAACAGCAGGTTAGTGCTTTAGATGGCAGGAATGCAACGGCTGCTCTATATTTGCCAAGGGCTGGAATGTGGATAGATCTTTAAGGCAAGCCAAACTTTGTTCTTGCTGTTAGAATAACGGGTGGCGGGCCCCTTCGCATGGTTCGGCGGTGAAACTGGTCAGGTCGGGAACGAAGCAGCCATAGCCGTGCAGAGCTAGTGCCGAAGTTAGGCTCGCCATTTTATTTAAGTAACCTAAGCAGAACTCCCATGTCGTATTTGGTTTTGGCACGTAAGTGGCGTCCGCGTTCGTTCGACACTATTGTTGGGCAAGATCATGTTGTGCGCGCGCTCACACACGCTCTTTCAACGGGGCGGCTTCATCATGCCTGGCTGTTTACTGGCACAAGAGGAGTAGGTAAAACCACTTTAGCTAGAATACTCGCAAAATCACTTAACTGCATAAGTGGAATTACAAGCAGTCCGTGTGGTGAGTGTGCTGCTTGTACCGAAATTGATGCCGGACGTTTTGTTGACTATATAGAGCTTGATGCCGCGTCGAATCGTGGTGTTGACGAAATGACCCAGCTGCTTGAACAGGCGGTTTATTCGCCTGCTAGTGGGCGCTTCAAGGTTTATATGATAGACGAGGTGCATATGCTTAGTGGGCATGCGTTTAACGCTATGCTTAAAACACTAGAAGAGCCTCCGGCACACGTTAAGTTTATTCTTGCCACCACAGACCCACAAAAGATACCAGTAACAGTGTTGTCCCGTTGCTTGCAATTTAATCTCAAGCAGATGACAGCGGATGGAATAATAGGATACCTAAGCAAAGTGCTCGATGCTGAGCATATACCCTACGAAATCGAGGCTTTAAGGTTGTTAGCTCGGGCTGCATCAGGGTCTATGCGAGACGCTTTATCGCTTACAGATCAGGCCATAGCATTTAGTGCAGACAGCATAACTTTGTCGGCCATGCAAAATATGCTTGGCACCATAGATCATGGGTATTTAATTACCTTATTGAAAGGTATATCAAGTGGGCAGGCAAATGTTATTACTGAGATTGCCGATCAGCTAGCCACTATGGGTCTTTCATATTCTTCTGCGCTTGCAGATACAGCGGTTCTGCTATCTAGAATAGCCTTAGAGCAAAAGGTACCAGGCTCTACAGCTACGTCAGACCCACAGCATGACAGCATACTAGAGTTATCAAAAACTCTACATCCCGATGTGGTTCAGTTATGCTATTCAGTAGCAGTACACAGTCGCTCTGAAATGTCCATCGCGCCTGATGAGTACGCCGGTTTCATAATGGCGTGCTTTCGCATGCTATCTTTAATTCCAATTCAGAACACAGAAAAGGCTCAAAAAAAAACACTATTAAGTAACAATTCCGAGGTGGACACCAAGGTAGATATTACTAAAACGCAGCCCCAAACTTTTGACAGACCAATTATTAATTTACAGTCAATAACCTCAGAAAGTTGGCCTGCCTTAGTACAAAAACTGCCTTTAACCGGTGCCGCTGGTGAGGTCGCACGCCAAAGCGAGTGGATATCTGTTAACGGAAACATTATACGGTTGCGAATGCCGGTACAAACTTTGGGTAAAACAACGGCAACTAACAAGTTGTCGCAGGTTCTGTCAGAGTATATTGGTAGCCGTATCTCAGTCGAGCTAGAGTATGCTGCTACAGGGAATGACACGGTTCATGCTATTCAAGAGGCTCATAAGGCTAAACTACAACAACAGGCTGAAGATAAAGCACTTAATGACCCACTGGTAAACCAGCTTTTAACTGACTTTCAAGGTCAAATAGTGAAAGGGTCTGTTAAACCTTTGTAAACAGATTTTTATTTGGGAAAATTAAATATGATGAAAGGTCAAATTGCAGACTTGATGCGCCAAGCGCAAAAAATGCAAGATAACATGAAAAAGGCTCAGGAGGAGCTAGCTAATATAGTTGTTCAGGGCTCGGCTGGTGCTGGACTAGTAACTATAGATATGACATGCCAGCATCAGGTTAAAAGGGTAAACATAGATCCAGATCTTTTAGAAGACGATAAAGAGATGATAGAAGATCTTATAGCCGCAGCTTTTAACGATGCCATGAGAAAGGCTGAAGAGACTTCGCAAGAGAAAATGTCTGGCCTTACATCTGGGCTACCTTTACCTCCGGGTATGAAACTGCCCTTTTAAATGAGTAGCTTGCAAGATCCAGAACCATTGCAGAAGCTGGTTGACGCTTTAAAGCGTCTTCCTGGGGTTGGTGTTCGCACTGCAAGACGAATGGCATACCATATGCTGCAACACGATAGGCAGGGCGCTTTTGATCTCTCAGCAGCTCTGGATGCTGCCCTTTCAAATTTGCGACACTGCGCCCTATGTAATAGCTTTTCGGTTCTTGAGATTTGTGAAATATGCTCTAGCCCTAAACGTGATTCCACTTTATTGTGTGTAGTAGAAACTCCTGCTGATCAAAATACTATTGAGTCAAGCCATGGATACAGCGGTCTATATTACGTTCTCATGGGAAGGCTAGCACCGCTAGAAGGCATAGGTCCCAATCAATTGCAGTTCGAGCAACTATTATCAAGGGCACTGAATGGCACAGTTAAAGAGGTCATTCTTGCTACTAACTTTACGGCTGAGGGTGAAACCACCGCTCATTACCTGTCAGACCTACTAGAATCCAAAGGTCTTAAGGTAACTAGGCTTGCAAGGGGTGTTCCAGCTGGTAGTGAGCTTGAGTATGTAGATGCCGGTACTATCGCCTGGGCTCTTATGGAAAGACGTTAATCATTTCTGATGTTTTTAAGGTTATAAGTAAATTTATGTCAGCGCTTAAAGGTATAAAAGTCCTGGAGCTTGGGAATCTAATAGCCGGCCCTTTTGCTAGTAGGCTCTTGGGAGAGTTTGGTGCCAATGTTATTAAGGTAGAGCCACCAGCGACAGATAGCAGCAGTGGTGGCGACCCTATTCGCAGATGGCGTCATTTACACGATGGTAATTCTCTGTGGTGGAGTGTTCAGGCGCGTAATAAGCACTGTATAGCTTTAAACCTTAAAGATAATAATGCACAAGAAATAGCACGTAAATTAGCTCTTGATGCCGATATTATTATAGAAAACTATAGGCCAGGTACATTGGAAAAGTGGGGCCTAGGGTACGAACAGCTCAAGCAGATAAATCCGGCCGTAATAATGGTTCGTATTTCCGGTTATGGTCAAACGGGCCCACTAAGAGATGCGCCAGGGTTCGGGGCTATAGGGGAATCTATGGGTGGCCTAAGGTATGTATCCGGCTACCCTGATAGGCCACCTGTGCGAGTAGGAATTTCAATAGGTGATTCCATTGCAGCCTTGCACGCAGTAATGGGAGCCCTAATTGCATTGCATCATAGAAACTCTACCGGAGGTCGATGGAATGGCAAGACGGGAGCTGATTGCGTGGCTGGAATAGGGCAAATGGTCGATGTTGCGCTTTACGAGTCTGTATTTAATATGATGGAAAGCTTGGTGCCCGAATACTCATTTGCCAATGTTATACGTGAACGTACAGGAGGTTCATTGCCTGGGATTGTTCCTTCGAATACATATACAACGCGAGATAATCAAAATGTTGTAATAGCTGGTAATAGCGATGCTATCTTTAACCGTCTTATGTATGCAATTGGTCGTAGTGACCTAGCACAAGATCCTGACCTAAAACATAACGACGGCCGTGTATTAAGGGTTAATGAAATAGATACGGCAATACAGAACTGGTGTTATCAAAACAATATAGAAGACGTTCTAAAGGTTATGCAAGACGCTAATGTCCCAGTCAGCAAAATATATAGTGTTGCTGACATGTTTGAAGATGCCCAGTTTAAGGCACGTGAAATGATTACCAATCATAAACTGTCTGATGGCAGCGATATAAGCATGCCAGCAGTAGTGCCTAAAATGTCTGAGACACCCGGTGCTACTAAGTGGTTAGGAGCCAGACTAGGTGAGCATACAGCACAAATATTGTCTGATTTAGGTTACTCAGAGGAAGAAATTAAAAACTTAGTTAACCGCGGTGCTATTGGTATATAAATATCTGAATTAGCCATTAAAGCTCACCTTTGCTTTAGCTATTATTTCATCGAGCTCCACTGCGTCAGCAGAAAATAGTCTTATGCCTTCTGCTAACTTTTCTGTAGCCATTGCGTTGTTATTAAGGTCAGTTCGGAACACAACCTCGTTACTGGCACGCCAGTCGGGTGCTAGTTCTTTTGCAGCACCAACCTCTAACTTGCGCTCTACCTTGTCTGTTGAGCTATTGAGCTCAGCTAATAGGGCTGGGCTTATGGTTAGTAAGTCGCAACCAGCAAGTGCCAATATTTGCCCAGTATTACGGAAGCTAGCGCCCATTACCTGTGTTGGTATATCGTACGTTTTGTAGTAGTTGTATATACGCTTTACTGATATAACTCCAGGGTCGTTTGAGCCTGAGTTGGCATTTTCATCCCAGCTTTCACCCTCTTTGGATTTATGCCAGTCGTATATGCGACCTACAAACGGTGATATCAATGTAACTTTGGCTTGAGCGCAAGCTATTGCCTGAGCCACGCTAAACATTAATGTCATATTACATTTTATGTTTTCTGCTTCCAAAACTTTGGCGGCTTGTATTCCTTCCCATGTAGAGGCTAGCTTTATAAGTATTCTTTCACGCTTTACACCATTTTGTTCATATAGGCTTATGATTTGGCGGGCGCGCTCAATGCTTGCTTGAGCATCAAA
>JAJYRX010000067.1 GCA_021793875.1 Pseudomonadota bacterium | reverse complement strand
GCATTTATATCGTTTACTAAAGCCGAGGCAAACTCCCCTGCTCTTACACCTTTTGTTGCGTCAGGTATCCTGGGAATAAGACTATTAAATATTGACACTCTGAGATCGGCCTGTATACGCAAGGTAGCAGCATGCCCCTTAACACGCTCCGCATAACGACTAGCTATTCGTATAAAAGAAAAACCTCGTACAAGGGCTGATGGCACAAACACCTGAAATGCTCCAGATGTTCCAGCTAACGCAGCAGACACAATAAACCAGCCCGATACTCCTAAAAGTGCAATTCCTGCAATACTGGTTAGCAACGCCAATAAAAAGGCAACAATAAAAGCATTACGCCTATGCCATATAGACGAAGCAAGAAATTTTAACGCCGAAGGAGCTACTGCTTGCTTCATAACGTTTATAAGTCCAACTTAAGTGTGTGATCACACATAGATGCAACAAGGTGATCATGAGTTGCTATCATCATTGATTTTCCTTGTGCAAACTCAAACACTGCTGGAAGAATATTTTTTATCGTATTTTTATCCAAATGCGCAGTGGGCTCATCTAGAAGTATAAGATCGGGATCGGTAAGAAACAGCCTGGCCAGCGATACGCGCTGCTTCTGCCCGCCAGATAGGCCGCTGCCATGATGCCCGACACGAGACTCTAGTCCTCCTGGACGATGCTTAGCAAAAGACCATACGCCAGCAGCTTTTGCTGCTGATAGCACATCAGCGTCAGTAGCAAACTTGCGGCCCATTCTTATGTTTTCTGCCAATGTACCGGCAAAAAGATATGGCCTTTGCCCTATAAGCACAGTTTTTTTATGGCCATCTAAATCAAGCCATTTAAATAGGGGTACCCCTTGTATAGTCACATTTGAAACACATGGCCTTAAACCAGCCAACTGTTCTAATATGGTAGTTTTACCACTGCCACTGGGACCTACTAACGCATAGCTTTTACCTGACTCTATGTTAATACTATTAATAGGCTGTTGGTTGCCAATGCTTGTTAAAGAACATGGGTTATCGAAAAAATTATGAATTTCACTGATAGCCGCTCTTGCTGCGCCCCTATCATGGTAGTTGGCAGCCATTTGCCTTAGAGGAATATAAGCTTCGGGAGCCATTAAAAGGCAAAACAACCCTGTCTGCAAAGAGAAAGGACTACTTTTTATATCTAGCATTCCCAGGTAACTAAGCCCAATATAAACCGCCATTCCAGCAACACCAAGGGCTGCAAAAAACTCTAGCACAGCAGATGATAGAAATGCCAAACGCATTACTGCCATAGTTCGTACATAAAGTTCATTAGCAGCCTTACCAACGGCATCTGCCTGTGCCTGAGCTTGACCATAGAGTTTGAGTGTAAGCAGTCCACGTACACGATCAACAAAGAAGCCTGACAAGTGGACCAGTGCGCCTTGATGTCTCCTGCTCGCCGCCTCTGCCCCCCAACCAACTAATGCCATGAACAAAGGAATTAGAGGCAAGGTGACTATCAACAAGGCTCCGGCGATAATATCAACAGGCAGCAACGCTATGGCAAACATTAGTGGAACTATAGTTGCCGAAAAAATGCTAGGAATATAACGTGCAAAAAAGCCCTCTAATGCTTCCACCTGATGGCTTATTATGTAAGCAAGTTCACCTGACCTTATTTGCCTGGACCACATTGGTCCGTTATCGAGCATTTTTAGGAATAGTTGCTCTCGTAGCGAACCCAACATGTGCCGAACAGAGTGCTGGGATACGTACTCAGAAATAGCTGTAATTAGTGCACGAGCAATAATTATTGCTGCAATTATTAAAACCTTTGGCCACAACTGCGCTCGCTCTATTCCATCAACAATAGCTAATTGCAAAATGTTAGCTAGAAGCCAGGCCTGCAAAAGCAAAAGAGACCCTGATACCACAGGCAACACCCCTGCTATAAACAACGGAACCTTTATGGTTTTAGCAAGTTGGTTAAGCCTGTCATGCTCATTTCTATTTGAGACACGGCCAGCTTGCACAGATTTATTGCTAGTTATGCTTTTGTGTAGCATTCACAAGTTCTTGATCGTCATTCTTAAGCTCTAACCACATGGCATTAAGTATTGCAAACGCACAGGCAAGACCCAAACCCAACATCCATGAAAAATACCACATATATTATTCTCCATTTGAAGTCTAGTAAGCATGTGGCGATGTAGATACATCATCACTAGTTACCTTTCCTCGCATTACTCTGTAAACATAAGCTGTATAAGAAATAACGATGGGAAGAAATATCACTGTTGCTATAAGCATTATCCATAAGGTTAACTTACTAGCTGATGCATCCCAGATTGTAAGACTTGCCTCAGGCATAACTGCAGAGGGCATAAGAAATGGGAATATAGCGAATCCTATGGTAAGAATTATTCCTGTTATTGATAACGATGACATAACAAATGCAGTTTTTATGCGTTTAGCAATTACGAAAACCATAGCTAACAATGCACCACCTACACCAGTGACTGGAGCCAACCACATCAAGGGCCATTGGATGAAATTATGCATCCAAGCACCTGGTTGAGTGCTAACTGTTTTCAGAAGTGGGTTTGATGGAGCAATGGTGCTGGACATTTCTGTTATAACGTAGCCATCAATATGAGGAATGAAAAACCCACCCAGAGCAAAAAATATCGCTGTTAACAGTGCGAGCCAAATAGCTAACTTACGAGCCCTACGCTCTACTTCAGAATCAGTTCTCCAGACTAATAATATGGCACCATGCATGGCGCACATTAAGATACTTACTACGCCACACAAAATAGTGATCGGGGTAAACAAACCTAACAAAGACATAATTCCACCGCCATGTACAGGTCGTAAGGTAATTGGGTCAATGTCAAATGCCACACCCTCAAGAAGATTACCCATTGCCACACCAAACACCAACGCCATAACTAATGCTCCTACGGATAAAACTCCGTCCCAAGTGTTGCGCCAACGTTGGTCAGCTATTTTGCTACGATATTTAAACCCCAAAGGCCTTAATATTAATGCTAGTAGCAATAACATCATGGCCAAATAGAAAGTAGAGAACGATGCTGCGTAAAGTATTGGCCAAGCAGCAAATATTGCACCACCACCAGTTATTAACCAAACCTGATTACCCTCCCAGACAGGTGCAATAACGTTTATCATTACTCTGCGTTCAGTATCTGTTCGCCCTACTATCGGTAGCAACATAGCAACGCCTATGTCAAACCCATCCATAACAGCAAACCCTATTAGCAAGAGGCCAAGCAAAAACCACCATATCAGCCGTAGGGTGTCATAATCGAATGGAATTAATTCAGCCATCACAGCTCTCCAGCATCTGGTCCAAGACGTATTGCCTTAAGCAAAACTTTAGTTGCAACAACAAATAAAATGCTATATAGCAACACAAAGATTGAAAGGCTTATAAGAATATCAACCATGGATAATCCTGAGGCAGCGTAAAACGTGGGTAAAACACCTTCAATAACCCACGGCTGCCGTCCGTATTCAGCAACGAACCAACCTGCCTCTATTGCTAACCAGGGCAGCGGTAGACTCCATGCTGCTAACTTTAAAAAACGCGGGGCATGTTCTATTGAGTCTCGTGCTGACAGATAGAAAGCCACGATAAAGAACAATATAAAGTAAAAACCAAGACCGACCATAAGCCGGAAAGTCCAAAACAGGGAAGTTACGTTAGGCACAGTATCTAGTGCAGCTTTACTAATTTCATCATTACTAGATTGCAGAATATTTTCACGATAGCGTTTAAGTAGTAATGCATAACCAAGATCAGGCCAGCTTTCCTTAAACACCTCGCGTGCCTCCTCGCTATTATTTGGATTCTCACGTATGGTTTTTAATGCCCCATAGGCAACTAAGCCATTGCGAATATGAACCTCAGCCCTTTCAACTAGTTGATTTATGCCCGGAAGTTCGGATGTTAAGCTGCGCGTTCCAATAATTCCCATTACATATGGAAGCTGAAGCTCAAACCTATTCATTCTTTGCTTTTGGTCTGGTATAGCAATTAGATTAAACCCTGCCGGTGCAGATTCGGTTTCCCACATAGCTTCCACAGCAGCAATTTTCATTTTCTGATGCTCTGTAGACAAATAACCACTTTCATCACCCAGTACAACAACAGATAATGCTGACGCAAGACCAAAGCTTGCAGCTACCGCTATAGATCTTTTAGCTAGCTCTTTATGCCTGCCTTTTAATAAATACCAAGCACTAATTGATATAACAAACATAGCGCCGGTTACATAACCGGCGCTTACTGTATGCACAAATTTTGCCTGTGCTACAGGATTGAATATAACAGCTACAAAATCGGTCATTTCCATGCGCATGGTGTCAGGGTTGAAAACTGCACCAACCGGATTTTGCATCCAACCATTGGCTATTAATATCCATAAGGCAGATAGGTTAGTACCAAGCGCCATAAACCAGGTGATTATTAAATGCCCAACCTTGGACATTCTGTCCCAGCCAAAAAAGAATAGACCCACTAATGTGGCTTCCAGAAAGAATGCCATTAGTCCTTCAAGCGCGAGTGGAGCTCCAAAAATATCGCCTACATAGTGGCTGTAGTAAGACCAGTTCATGCCGAACTGAAATTCCATAACTACTCCGGTAGCAACACCTATGGCAAAATTAATACCAAAAAGCTTGCCCCAGAATAGAGTCATATTGCGCCAGACCTGTCGTCTGGTCATGACATATACGCTTTCCATAATGGCTAACAAAAAAGCCAGCCCCAAAGTTAGTGGAACGAAGATAAAGTGATACATTGCAGTCAAGGCAAACTGCAGCCTTGACCAATCCACTACATCAAACCCCGTCATATTATCCTCCGATTCGGAGTGTTAAAAAAAACCTTACATGACAAACGGGATGCTACGGATGTTGACTATTTGTTTTGATTTTTATTAAGTGCAAACCGGAACACAGATAAGATCATTATCTATTTCATGCACCTTAACTTCCAGCCCATAAAGGCTTTCAAGTATTTCAGGCTGTATGATCTGTTCCGGACTACCCATAAAGCGCACCTGACCATCTTGCATACATATGATTTTATCTGAATAGGATGATGCGATGTTGATATCGTGCAAAACAACAAGAATTGTTTTCTTTAAATCATCGGCCGCACGCCTGAGAATTGACATTATGTCTATGGCATTTTTCATATCTAGGTTGTTAAGCGGCTCATCCAATAATATTACTTTGGTATCCTGGCATAAAACCATTGCAATAAAGGCTCTCTGACGCTGCCCTCCTGATAACTCATCAAGGAACCTGTCTGCAAGAGAATTCAAGTTTAGATACTCAAGGGCATGATCTATATGCTTTTTGTCTTCAATGTTTAAGCGGCCTCGCGAATGTGGATATCGTCCAAAGGAAACTATATCGCGTACTGTAAGGCGTACCTGCAGGCTGTTGTCTTGCCTTAATATTGCCATACTTCTAGCAAGCTTAGATGAGTTTACGCTGGCTACGTCCATCCCATCAACAATTACTGAACCTTCAGATATTGGTTGCAATCGGCTAATCATGCCCAATAAAGTAGACTTGCCAGCCCCATTTGGTCCCACTATAGAGGTTAACCCGCCTTCCTCAATATTAAGGCTCACGTTATTTACAACTAGCTGATCACCATATCTGCATGAAAGGTTACGAACGGTAATCATTGCGAGGCTTCCTTATTATCAAATAAATAAACATTAGGCCGCCAATAAGCTCTATAACCACACTTATTGTTGTGTTTAGCTTTAACAATCTTTCAAGAATAGTTTGGCCACCCACCAGAAAAACCACTGCGATTAGTATGGACGCAGGCAATATATGTTTGTGTTTGCTTGAAGGTATTAACATATATGCCAAATTGCTTACAAGCAGGCCAAAAAAGGTTACTGGACCTACAAGAGCGGTAGAAACTGACACTAGAACTGCTATTAGTAATAGAGTAAACATAACAGCCTTGCCATAAGGCACTCCCAGGTTTATTGAGGTCTGTCTTCCTAATGCCAATACATCAAACATATGGCGTTGCCTCCAGGCGAGTACAGTAGAAACTACAATCAATAAAGAGGCTATTGCTATAAGATCTAGGTGTATAGAGTTAAAACTCGCAAACATCCTGTCTTGTAATATTAAGAACTCATTTGGATCTATCATGCGTAGCACAAATGAAGACAGGCTTCTAAATAGAAGGCCAAATACAATACCTACGAGTATTACCAAATGCAGACTGCGCATTGCGCCTGTAAACACCCATTTAAATAGCATTACAGAAAATGCAGTCATTATTGTTGTTTCTATAACAAATACAGATGATGGATGCCAGTTATTGATAGCCTGCATACCAAATATAAATATTGTTATTGCCTGTATAAGAACATAAAGCGCGTCAAACCCCATGATTGATGGAGTAAGAACTCTATTATGAGTAATAGTGTGAAAAAGAACAGATGAAACAGATATGCTTATAGCTACAAGCATCATTGCAAGTAGCTTAGAGCCACGAAACGGCAGCACAAAGCCCCACTGACCTTTTACACCCATAGTCATAAATACAATAATTGATATACAGGCAATTATTGCAAGACCAGCTAGCCTAGACCTAATAGCGTTCTGTGCACAGTAATGTTGTTTATTAATTAGCCCTAGCATGGCGCCCTAACAACAAATAAAGGAAGAAGAAGCTTCCAACAACTCCAACTACCGTACCTATTGGTATCTCATTTGGATACGTAATACCACGACCAATAATATCGCAGGCCAGTACAAATACGGCTCCGGTGTATGCCACCCAGGGAATGGACCTTCTGAGGTTATCACCTATAAACAAACTAACTATATTAGGAATTAATAAACCTAAAAATGGGATTGTTCCAGCAGTAACAACAACCACAGCACTCATGGCAGAAACTATTATTAAGCCAATCGTTATCAAGCGTTTATATGGAATACCAAGGTTTTTGGTAAACTGCTCACCCATTCCAATAACGGTAAACTTATCTGCTATTACATAAGCCAAAATAGCTAACAAAAGGCCCACCCATAAGAACTCATAACGCCCAACTAATATCCCAGAAAAATCACCGGTGGACCAAGCATGCAAAGACTGTAATAGATCGAACCTATAAGCTATAAATGTTGTTATGGCCTGAATTACTCCTCCTAATACTAGGCCTATAACGGGAACCAGAAATGGAGATCGCAAAGGCACCTTACGCAGAAGCAACAAAAACAGTAGTGTTCCTGTCATAGCAAATATAGTGGCGATAAGCATTTTGACAGGTATTAATGCCCCTGGAACAACAAGGGTTACAACTAGGATCCCCAATGTCGCAGACTCAACAGTACCTGCTGTGGAAGGCTCAACAAACCTGTTTCTCACCAGCATCTGCATTATTAAACCAGCTACTGCCATAGACGTTCCAGCCAAAATTAATGCAATAGTTCTGGGAAATCGACTAATTAATAATATTTCCCATGCCTGTGATGCCGTGTAGGGATCTACAAGCATAGACGGAGTCACATTCGCTACTCCTAAAAGCAAACTAACAATAGCTAGAACTGCTATTAGTAATATCGATAGACTAATAAGCAAAAATGACTTAATTGCCCTTAAGTTTTGATTATTGCCTGGACTAGGCCCTACGGACGGCACTGGTGTAATCATTGTCTTATAGCATTAGCAACTTCATTTATGCTGTTTTGAAGCGAGTCTAGGCCTGCACTACCTAATAAATACCAATCAGACGGGTTCAAGTACACTATATTAT
>JAJYRX010000066.1 GCA_021793875.1 Pseudomonadota bacterium | reverse complement strand
TAAATTTGCTTTTAAGGCATTTATAATCATCGATGTTCCGTTAACTCTAACGCTACCTTCTACATCGTATAATGCTGGCCACCCACTATCGTTACCTATGGGGGGTGAGTAATCTAGCCATACATTAGAAAAAGGCAAAATAAACTCTAATACATCTGAAGCATCTCTTGATTCAAAAGAGAAATCGCTTATATTGCCTTTTATATGGGCATGGCCATTATGCACATAACCGGACCTGAGTCCATTCTTTAGCCACAGCGATACCTGGTGATTTACCCTAGTTGGAATATATTTGTGAGATGCTGAAATACGAGCAAAGGGTATTCGCGCTTTAAGATCAACGATTCCATAACCATCCATCTCGTTAACCCATGACCCATGCAGAATCATTTGCAAGTCGTCATTCTCAAATACAGCGCTTTCTATTTCAGCACTAAAACCATTGTTTAGACGGCTGACTTTTGCATTGCCACCAAAAGCAGACACTTCTACTTTTTGTGTAAAAACCTCTGGCATGTAAACAGTAGCGTTGCTAGTTCGCATACGTATATCAAAATCGTCCAAGTTGCCGTCGGAATAAAAACGTAACTCATCGGCTTTTAAAACTCCCAAGCCATCTACGTACCAAGAAGGACTACTTACAGTTATATCAGAAGTAATTCGCTCAATGGTACCTGATGATATATCCATCCAGATCTGGCTATTAGCGTTTCCAGCCTGCCAATATGAACTTTTTCCTACCCAAGATTTAAGAATTTCTGGGTTTACACCATTAAGCTTTGTATACAAGTCTCCACTAAGACGGTCTAAATGCATTGAGTCACCATCAACTAGACCTTGTTTGAGCACATTTGCATTTAACTGTAGCTCTCCATCTATAAGATCCTTGCTATATGCCCTAGCAGAAATGTTGTGCGTGGTTTTATCGTTAGTTATATTTATTGTTATACGGTCAATATCAATACTATTGTTAATATACATATGATCACGCCATCGCACAGATGAGTCGTACACTGTAATACTGGGCTGCGATAACAACCACCCAATTGCTTTAACCGCCTGAGGACTTAAACGCATTACAGGTCCCAATGGAACCTCACGCCCCATGACCCACACTTTATTTTTGAAATCACGATGTGCTGATAAATCTATCCCTTTGGCTCGTACCCACCTAAACTCTGGCAACAACGTAACAATGCTACGCCACGATAGACCGGCATTTACATCTGGCACAAATAATACAGAATCTCCGTAAGAGTCTTTGATATTTAAATTTCGTAGCCTAATGTTTGGGCCAAACCCCTGCCACTCTGCGTGCACATGCTCTATGGAAACGGGGCCACCAACAGCTCGCGAAACCTGATGCTCAATAAAACCCCTATAACTGTTAATGTTAGGAAGTACTATGTATTTAGTAGCTAATATGAAAATACATATAAGAAGGTAAATGGCCAACGCCGCATTTGCCAGGTAGCGTACTATTCGTTTATTTATCACAGCCACAACAAGCCCAAGAACCATGTCAGATTCCATTATATTAACGCGTGCTTTGCAATGGTCACCCGCACTTGCACGTCAGGTAAACCAAAGTGAGCATTTCAAGCAATGGCTAGAAACGGCCTGCAGTAAGGCTATCACCCCTGGGCGCATTCAAAAATGGTTTCTGGAACTAAACACTAATTGCGCGGGCAACACTGGGAACAAAACAGAATCTGTTGCTAAATCATTACGGTTACTACGTCAACGTGTTTTTTACAGCTTAATGGTAAGAGATATATGTCAGTTGGCATCATTATCAGAAGTTCTGGTAGCCATGTCATATTTGGCAGATTTATCTGTACAGGAATCTTATTCTGTAATAGCACAAGAATTGGAGCAACAGTATGGGCAACCCATCAACCCGGCAACACAAAGGCCTCAGGAACTTATTGTAGTTGCAATGGGAAAGCTTGGTGGATACGAGTTAAACGTTTCCTCAGATATTGACCTGGTAATGCTATACGCATCGGATGGTGAGACAAGTGGGCCAGATGTTATTAGTAATCAAGAATTTTATAACAAAACTATTAGACAACTAAGTAGTGTATTGTCCGACTTTTCTGAATATGGGTTCGTATTTCGATGTGACTTCAGGTTACGACCCGATGGCAACACAGGTCCACTAGCTTGGGGACTTAAAGCATTCGAGAACTATCTTGTTTTGCAAGGGCGTGAGTGGGAACGATACGCCTGGATAAAAGCGCGCAATATACCGGTAAAAGCATTTTCTGAAAGTGACTCCAATGCAGATATTGAAAAGTTCGAGGCAATACGACGCCCTTTTGTATATCGTAAATATCTGGATTTTGATGCACTGGAATCTTTACGAAATTTACGTCAGCGTATAAGACAAGACTGGGAGCAACGAGCACGCACCAGACGAACTATAGATAAAACCCATAATATAAAGTTGGGAGATGGTGGAATAAGAGAAATAGAGTTTATTGTTCAGTTAAATCAATTAATTAGAGGTGGCAAAATGCCATCGCTGCAGCATAAAAACCTCCAACGTGCGCTGGAAATGCAAATGCTCGCAGAGATAATTCCTCCTGCCACAGCTGATGGACTCGAAAAAGCTTGGATATTTATGCGTCGTCTTGAACATTTACTGCAATATAGGGAAGATGAACAAACTCACATGCTACCAACAGTCGGAGAATTACGTAATGATTTAGCTAACGCTATGGGAATGAATTCACAGGAATTCGAGAGTACATTACATTCACATAGGGAGTTCGTTAGTAATACTTTCAGAAGTGCTTTTAGACTAGCTGGTATAGATATGCAGCCTGATGATTCAAACGCTTCTGTACATTTATCAGATACCAACGATACTCAAAGCCAAAACTCAGACAACAACACTTTATTAGAGATAGACTCTGCGCTGAAAACATTTAAGAATAGGCGTCGTATAAAAGCTCTACCAAAAACCAGTCAAACTAGACTGCAAAAAGTAATAACTCTAGCTAAGCAAGAGATACTAACTCAGAGCAACCCTATAGTGCTATTAAATAGATTCCTTGACCTTATGTTACACGCTGCACCACGCAGCTCTTATCTAGCACTATTATCGGAGTACCCACACACAATAAAAAGAATTATCAAAATATTAGATTTCAGCCCATGGGCTGCCGCATACTTAAGCCAACACCCTTTGTTGCTGGACAGCTTAATAGAATGGCAATCACTCCTAGAAGGACCAGACTTTGACAAACTAGCAGTGCAGCTACGTACCGATCTTGATGCATCTACATTACCCGACGGTAGCCCCGATATTGAGCAGCAAATGAACTTAATGCGTGATATGCAGCATGAAACAACATTCCAATTACTAGCCCAAGACCTAGAAGGTGAGCTAACGGTAGAAGCACTTGCTGATAGACTATCAGAGCTTGCAGATTTAATTCTAGAGGAGTCGATACACCGCGCCTGGAATCACACTATCACCCCAAGATTTGCCGTAATTGCATATGGGAAACTTGGTGGAAAAGAACTAGGGTACGCATCAGACTTAGACCTGGTATTTATATATGATGACCATGAAGACACAAGCTCACTGTATACAAGATTAGGCAGACGTATGGTATCTTGGCTCTCTACTATGACGTCTTCTGGTCGTTTATATGACGTAGACCTCAGATTAAGGCCAGACGGGGAATCTGGTTTATTAGCAGTATCTATGCAAGCGTTTGAGCAATATCAGATTGAACATGCATGGACGTGGGAACATCAGGCACTTACCAGAGCAAGATTCGCCGCCGGAGATATCCAAATTGGACAGCGTTTCGAAAACTTGAGAGCACGCATTCTGACACGCAAACGTAATTTAGATAAGCTAAGGCAAGATATATTAACTATGCGTGAGAAAATAAGTAATTCTCACCCAAACAAAACCAATCTGTTCGATATAAAACATGATGCGGGCGGAATGGTAGATATTGAATTTATTGTGCAATACCTAGTATTAGGGCACTCTTGCGAACACCCAATACTAGTTAAGAACCTTGGAAATATTGCTTTGCTAGGTCTAGCAGCTAACTGCGGGCTTATTCCTAAGCAGCTAGCTGATAGTGTAGCTAATGCTTATAGACTGTATAGATCTAGGCAACATGCGCTACGTCTTCAAGGGGCCGAACGGGCTCGCGTTGAAAAGCAAGAGTTTGCTACCAGCATAAAATATGTTGGTGAGCTTTGGCAGTATGTATTTAAGCAACAATATTTGTGATATGCCGACTTGTTAACTACCAACGGCTCACACGACCTGCCTGCTGCCGGTTTAACCGTGCAGCCTCATCTCTAGCATATTGTTCCTCACCTTCTTCATAACCACCCTGATACATACAAGAGGATGGATCCCAGCGACATTCATTAAGGACTGAAGATCCGGACCCACCTAATATACAACCTGAAGTCGATAAAGTAATAAACAGTACGAGTACTAAGCGATACATATTAAAGATTAAAAGGTAGCCATACCACTATGGAGGGGTACAAATAAACAAGCACCACACTAAGCATCATAAGCGTAATAAAAGGTATTACACCTTTGGCAACTGAAGATAATGAACTGTTGGCAATAGCCTGTATTACAAATAGATTCATACCTACAGGTGGTGTTATAAGTGCAAGTTCAATAAGAATAACAAAATAGATTCCAAACCAGATTGGGTCTATACCCATAGCCAAAACCGTTGGCAATAATACGGGCACCATAATTAGTAACATGGACAGGCTTTCAAGAAACAGGCCCATAATAAGCAATATTATGGTTACCAATACAAGAAAGCCGTCGGTAGTGCTTATATATGTATCGACCATTTGGGATAGCATTGCAGGCAACTGATACATGGTAATTGCACGACCGAAGATTTTGGCCCCTATTATTATCATGAACAACATAACTGTTGTTTTAAGAGTTTGTCTTACTGCATCCATGAAAGCTGGCCAGGAAAGAGTTCTAAGCATAACAGCGGTTAGAAGAAAGGACGCAGAAGCCCCAACTGCAGATGCTTCAGTTGGGGTGAAAGCTCCGGTGTATATACCACCTATAATTATTACTGCCAAAACTACTGTCGGTAGCGCTCTTATTGTCACACGCCATTTTTCACGCTTGTCGGTGACTTTATCCATACGATGCAAGCCTTTACGCCATGCATAAAAAACCGTGTATAGTCCGAATAATATTATTAACAAAATACCCGGACCAATACCCGCAAGAAATAAAGCACCAATGCTTTCCTCAGTAATTACACCGTAAACAATTAATGGTATAGAAGGCGGAATAAGAATGCCAAGCGTACCGCCAGCTGCAAGTAGCCCTAAGGTAAAGTTTCGTCCGTATCCGCGCTTAGACATTTCAGGTATTGCAACAGTAGCAACAGTAGCAGCTGTAGCAACTGAACTTCCAGATATAGCCGAAAATAGGCCACATGCTAAAAGTGCTGATATGCCAAGCCCACCGGGCCAATGGCCAAACCACTGCTGTATAGCATCGAACAAGTCTTTTCCAACACCACCCTTTAAAAGTATGTTGGACATTAATAAAAACAACGGTACTGATAACAGTACGAAGTTATCTAGAGCACCGTGCAAATTCTGGGCTACCATTGCTAATGGCAACCCTTTTAGTGTAATTAAAGCTGCCCCTAAGCCAGCCAGTGAAAACCCAACAGGAACTCCCAGAAACAACAGCGTTAGCAACGCTATACCAATATACAAAAGTATCACGACTGCTCCTGGGATGTAGTAATGCTATTTTTCTCGTCTTGAGCTATTACAACTTCGCCATCAATAGAAAATGATGGTGGCCCTCTAAAGGGGAGCCGAACTATTTCGGCAAGAGTTTGCAGTATTAACAAGCCAAAACCAATAATAATGGCTAGCTCAGATATCCAGTTTGGCAAAGCAAGCATAGTGGGCTGGCGTCTTCCTAAGCGGATAGAATCCTGCATCATTTCCAGACCTTTATAAACAGCCAAAATGGAAAAAGACAATATTATCAAAAGTGCAAGCAGCTCTAAGATAAACACAAGCCAGCGAGGTGCAACTGCCAAAACTGCGGTAATTCTAATCATGCTTCCATCACGCAGTACATATGCCATACCAAGGTAGGTAAGCCATATTTGCATTATGGTAGATACATCTTGTGTCCAACGTGTAGGAGCATGAAAAACATAACGAGCTATGGCCTCGTAGGTTAGTACAACCGCAACAAAAATAATCATGTATACGCCAATACTGCTACATATATTAGATATTTTATCTATCCAACGTAACAAAGCGTTCTTTTCAATATTTTTTGCAGCGGACATAACTACCCCACAAGGCCATATTCAGATTGCTTACTAAAGCTTTTAGTAGAGTTTGCGTACTTCATCTACCAAACGCTGCCCGACTTCACCCGCATCTTTAACATATGCATCTATAGCCGGAGCGGCAGCTTTTTGCCAGCTTTCGATCTGCTCAGGTGTGAGCCTAATTACCTCCATAGAAGTTTCCTCTTCAACAAACTTTTCTGAAGCTAGGTTTTCTTCTTTGGTGGCAGCGCGTAATATATCTTCTGCAGACTTCGCAGCAGCAGACATCCACTCACGTTCCTGGTCGGACATTGAATCCCAAAGTTTATCGTTAATAACCATTAAGAACTCTGTTTGAGCGTGATTCGTAATAGTTACCGAATCCATTACTTCGTACAGCTTACGTGACTGTAGCGCTGTTGTGCCCGTCATACCTACGTCTACAGTACCTCTTTGATAGGCTATAAACTGCTCGGAACCACCTATTTTGACAGGAATACCGCCTAGCGCCTCAATGAAGTCGCCGGAAGGTTTACCTAAAACACGAACCTTTTTGTCTTTCATATCTTCTGGTTCAATAACCGGGCTGCCTTTGGATAAGAGCTGAACAGGACCGTAATCTTGCCACCAAAGTACACGTGTGCCGGTGGTACGTATTAGCTCATCAATCTCTGTTCGTATTGGGCTGTCTAAAGCTGCTGCTTTAGCTAACACTTCATAGCTAGGGAACATGAAAGCTACAGAGAAAATTCCGGTAGCTGGCAATGTGCCAGCATATTCATCGATTAGCACTAGCCCCATATCTACGGACCCGGATGATACCGCCTGAGGCACCTCACTGCCTTTATATAGCTGTGCAGAGTCGTATATTTCTATGTTGATTTCACCATTGGAAAGTTTTTCCACTTCATCTTTAAAATGCTGTATGTTTTGGACCAGCGGATGGTTACCGCCCAATTGTGATGTAACTCGTATTGTGCGGGCAGCTTCTGCAGCTAAACTCGTGAACATAATACCGCCAGCCAGCAAAGATAGACAGACTGACTTTAGCCTACGTATTTTCATTAAGGTCTCCTTTGGTGAAGTACAAGAAAACTGAGTGTATAGCGCATAGATTGTATACTAGCTTGTATTTTTAAACAGTTGTAAATCATAATGCATACACACGCAAAAAAACGTCTAGAGCTAAAACAAAAACTTTTATCAAAGAAAATGCTTATTGCCCCAGGCATATTTGACCTTATATCGGCAAAAATTGCCGATAGAATGGGGTTTGACTTGCTTTATATGACAGGATACGGAACAGTAGCTTCTTACTTGGGCCTACCAGATGCAGGTTTAGCTACCTACACCGACATGCTTAATAGAGCATCTGCATTTGCAGCTGCCACACATACACCTATTATTGCAGACGCAGACACCGGTTATGGAGGTCTCCTAAACGTTGCTCATACGGTAAAAGGCTATGAGTCTGCAGGTCTTGCTGGTATACAACTTGAAG
>JAJYRX010000065.1 GCA_021793875.1 Pseudomonadota bacterium | reverse complement strand
TTCCGATCTCGCTGGAGTACATGGGCTTAACTCCTAATATGCCAATGAGTGATATTAAGATTGACAAGGTTTTTATTGGATCTTGTACAAATGCAAGAATTGAAGATCTAAGAGCAGCCGCAGTTGTTGCGCGTGGTAAGCGTGTAGCAAGTAATGTTAAACAAGCTATGGTGGTGCCAGGGTCAGGCTTGGTCAAAGCGCAGGCCGAGCAAGAGGGTCTTGATAAAATCTTTATCGACGCAGGTTTTGAATGGCGTGAGCCGGGTTGTTCAATGTGCTTGGCAATGAATGCAGATAGATTGGAGCCTGGTGAGCGATGTGCTTCCACATCTAACCGTAACTTTGAAGGGCGTCAGGGGCAGGGTGGTCGTACACACTTAGTTAGCCCAGCAATGGCAGCAGCAGCAGCCATTGCTGGCCACTTTACTGATGTACGCAAAATTCGTTAGGGAAAATCAAAATGCAAGCATTTACTACACATAAAGGATTAGTTGCACCATTAGATCGTGAGAATGTTGACACTGATCTCATAATTCCCAAGCAGTTTCTTAAGTCTATAAAGCGTACAGGGTTTGGTCCCAACCTCTTTGATGAGTTGCGTTATCTAGATCATGGTGAGCCCGGGATGGATAACTCTACAAGACCTCTTAACCCAGATTTTGTATTGAATCAGGAAAGGTATAAGGGTGCGTCTATATTATTAACTAGACGTAACTTTGGTTGCGGATCAAGTAGAGAGCATGCTCCATGGGCTTTGCTTCAATATGGTTTTAGAGCAATTATTGCGCCATCTTTTGCAGATATATTCTTCAATAATAGTTTTAAAAATGGTCTGCTGCCTATTGTTCTACCTGAAAGTAAGGTTGCTAAGCTGTTTGACGATGTTAAGGCGTTTCCTGGATATTCGCTCTTTATCGACCTGCACCGTCAAGTAGTTGTTACCGCTGATCATAACGAGTTCCACTTTGATATTGACGAGTCACGCAAGCACAAGCTTATTAATGGGTTAGATGAAATTGGTCAGACACTTGAAAGTGCAGAGAAAATACGCGAGTTTGAAGCTAAAAGGCTGGCGGAACACCCTTGGCTTATAGCTCAGCATTAGTACAACCAAATTTTTTTAAAAGAAATATTAATGACTAAAAAGATAGCAATATTACCCGGCGATGGAATAGGACCAGAAATTATTGAACAGGCCAAAAGGGTACTAAGTGCGCTTCCAGTAGACATAGATACAGAAACAGCAATGGTTGGTGGCGCAGCCTACGACAAACATGGTCATCCATTGCCAGAAAAGACGCTTGAGCTGGCAAAAAATTCAGATGCAATATTGTTTGGAGCGGTTGGTGACTGGAAGTACGATTCTCTTGAGCGAGACTTGCGTCCTGAGCAAGCTATTTTAGGCCTACGCAAGCATCTAGGTTTGTTTGCCAACTTCAGACCTGCAATTCTTTTTCCCGAGTTGGCACATGCCTCTTCATTAAAACCCGATCTTGTCGCGGGTCTTGATATTCTCATTATGCGTGAACTAACTGGCGATATATACTTCGGTCAGCCCCGTGGTGTAAGGGTCCTAGATGAAGGCCCTTTTAAAGGTGAGATGCAGGGTTTTGATACCATGCATTATGCGGAATCAGAGGTAAGACGCATCGCTCATGTGGCATTTCAAGCTGCTAAGAAACGTAATAAAAAACTGTGTAATGTAGATAAAGCTAATGTTTTGGAAACATCGCAGTTTTGGAGGGATATTGTTACAGAGGTCGCAAAAGAATATCCCGATGTCGAACTTACTCATATGTATGTGGACAATGCTGCTATGCAACTGGTTAGAGCGCCCAAAGAGTTTGACGTTATAGTTACCGGAAATCTGTTCGGTGATATTTTGTCTGATGCTGCAGCTATGCTTACTGGTTCAATTGGAATGTTGCCGTCAGCATCATTAAATGCCTCTAAACAAGGTTTATATGAGCCTATACACGGATCTGCCCCCGATATTGCAGGTAAAGGTGTTGCTAATCCACTGGCGATGATTCTTTCCGTTGCTATGTTGTTACGTTATTCTCTTGACATGTCACCGCTGGCCGATAAGGTAGAGAGCGCTGTATCTAGTGTGTTAAGGCAGGGTTATCGTACACCAGACCTTTATCAAGAAGGTACAATAAAGGTGTCAACATCAGAAATGGGTGATGCCATACTGAAAGCATTAAACTAATTAGAAACTTTAATTAAACAAGTAGGTTAATCATGAGCCAAACAGTTGGTCTAGTAGGTTGGCGTGGCATGGTAGGTTCCGTGTTAATGCAACGCATGCGAGAAGAGGGTGATTTTTCCTTATTCCAGCCAGTGTTTTTTTCAACTAGCAACGCAGGTGGTGCATCTCCAGATTGGGCTGATGGGTCAGGCCCATTGCAAGATGCGTACGATATAGAAACCTTAAAGAAGCTACCAATAATTCTTACTGCTCAAGGAGGTAGTTATACGGAAAGGGTTTATCCAAAGTTACGCGATGCAGGTTGGAATGGCATCTGGATAGACGCTGCCAGTACCTTACGAATGGACAACGATGCCCTTATAGCACTAGATCCAATAAATCGTGAGGTTCTAGATGATGGCATTAAGAAAGGCATTAAAGCCTTTGTTGGTGGAAACTGTACTGTAAGCTGTATGTTAATGGGTATTGGTGGCTTATTTGTGCATGACCACATAGAGTGGATGAGTAGCATGACTTATCAGGCTGCTTCTGGTGGAGGCGCACAACATATGCGTGAGCTTCTAACACAGTTTGGCTTAATCAATAAAGCTGTGTCTAACCTACTAGATGACCCGGCCTCAGCCATATTAGAAATTGATCGTGGTGTGTTGGCTGCTCAGCAAGATCCTTCGTTACCACAAGAAAATTTTGGTGTTCCTTTGGCAGGTAATCTAATACCTTGGATTGATTCTCAACTAGATAACGGGGTTTCTCGTGAAGAGTGGAAAGGTAGCGTAGAAACTAATCGTATCTTAGGTAGAGGGCCTGGCTTCAATAAGCAAGCAATTCCTATTGATGGTTTATGTGTAAGAATTGGCGCTATGCGTAGCCATAGTCAGGCTTTAACTATTAAGCTTAGACGCAATCTTCCAATAGATGAAATAGTCGATATCATTAAAGAAGGTTCTGCTTGGGCCAAGGTTGTACCTAATGATCGCGAAGCTACTATGTCTAATCTTACGCCAGTTGCAGTAACTGGAACTATGGATATACCCGTTGGTCGTTTACGTAAAATGACTATGGGTCCGGAATATTTAAGCGCATTTACAGTTGGTGATCAGTTGTTATGGGGTGCTGCGGAACCCATCCGACGTATGTTACGTATTGTTTTAGGTGAGCTATAACATGAACACAGCCCACAGCCATAAGCCTAACATGGCTCGCAAATATATAGTTATTCTTGGTTCTATAGTTTTGGCTGGTGGGTTTACTATTCCAGCACATGCTCTAAAATTGGGTCATTCCAGGTTATTATCTGAACCGGGCAATCCGCTAACAATAAATATTCCTATCACAGAAATTAACCAGGCCGAGGCTGATAGCCTACAGGTTGTAGCGGCTGCTGAATCCGACTGGAAATCTGCTGGGTTAAAGCCGCCAGTCCCGTTAAGCAGTATATCTGGATTGCTTACTGAAGGGGTTATAGCTGGAACCTATGTTTTGCGCATAACTTCTAACCATGTGTTTAGTGATCCGATTGCAGACTTATTATTAGATATAAAAACATCATCTGGAACTCAGCGTTACCAGGTAAGTTTAATTGCTCAGTCAAAGGGCCATACAGCTCAATTGCCTAGTGCATCCACCAATTTCACGCAAAAAAATCAAAACAATATCTCTTCCGAGCAAACAGAATCTTTAACTGGCCAGGTTGTACAAATAAAAAAGGGTGACACCATGTTTTCCCTGGCTAAGCGCTATGTAGTAGGAAATGTTTCTATCTATCAAATGATGATAGCGCTGCAAAGGGCTAACCCTCACGCCTTTATTCATGATAATTTAAACCTTATCAAGGCCGGTGAAAGGCTTAACATACCAAGTACAGATGCAATTAAATCAATATCAGATAGTGAGGCTAGAAAGATATACCATCAGCAAATGATGGCATTTGAGCAAATTAAGCATGGTGACCAGCAGGCCAACTCTTCTTCCAAGCCAATAAATGCCAACCTTGTATCACAATCTAGTGAAACAATAGGTGACAAAGAAAAATCTGACTCCAATTTACCTAATATAGCTGACTCTGAGGATCAGCTTCGTCTTAGCAGTGCTGTAGAGCCCAACGGAGCGCCTGTTTCGTCAAGTGAGGTGCAGCCCAAGGATTCTGTTGCTTCAGGAAACGGTATAGCATCGAATGCTCACGCCGCGTCAGTTAATAGTGAAACACTAGTTCAATCCGACGATGCTGTAGCGGCTCAAAAAGCAATTGAAGAGGCAGAGCAGCGAGTATCTCAACTTGAGGAAAACGTAAAAAAACTTAATCATGCACTACAGTCTCAAGGGGAAGCTGCTAAGGATGTAGTTATAGATGGGGCAAAGGGTATTAAGGATTCGCTAACTGAGGTTGCATCAGCTGTTGCAGAAGCAACAGGCATGGACGATGAAACATCCAAGCAGGATGCAGCACAATCTATTGATGCTCAAATTGACGTTGAAACAGCAGCGTCTGACGCTCAATCAAATGCTAATAACAGTAATGTGCCTGATGTGGCAGTAGCTGAAAACGTATCTGTGTCTTGGATAGATAAATACTTCAAAGAAGTTGCATTATCCATAATAGGGTTTCTGTTATTTATTATTGTTATCCTGTTAACACGAGCTGCTAGAAGAGCAGACCAGGCTAAAACCGCGGTTACACCCGAAATGGTACAAGAGAAGTTAAATAAAATTAATCTTGATTTACAAGATCCGGTAATTGGTGATTCTAGCTCAGATAAGCACTAAACTAAACATCCATTTGCATGCGCATAGCTTTAGGTCTAAGTTACAAAGGCAGTGCTTACAATGGTTGGCAAATACAACCCAATGTGCCAACGGTTCAAGAGTGTCTTGAAAGCAGTTTACACCAGTTTCTTAATGAAGAAGTGGCGACTGTTTGTGCCGGTCGTACCGATGCGGGTGTTCATGCCTTATGTCAGGTTGTTCATCTTGATACCTTAAAAGAGAGGACTAACAATGCTTGGGTCAAAGGGTTAAACGCTTTACTTCCACCAGATATCAGAGTTTCCTGGGCATGTAGAGTATCAGACGATTTTCATGCAAGGTTTAGTGCCAAATCTAGAAAGTACCTATATGTGTTACGCAATCACGGTGTGCGTAGTCCATTCCATATTAATACTGCGGGTACGGTTTTTAAACCCCTAGATATTAATGCGATGATGAAATCAAGCAAATTTCTGCTGGGGGAACACGATTTCAGCGCGTTTAGATCATCACAATGCCAAGCTAAAAGCCCTATACGTATCGTTCACGATATATCTATAAGACATTCCAATCCGTATGTGTTTATAACATTTCATGCAAATGCTTTTTTGCATCATATGATACGTAATATAGTTGGTGCTCTTGTTGATATTGGGTTGAACAGGTTTGAACCGGAGTGGATAAAAGAGGTGTTAGAAAGCGGAAATCGTAGCGCATCATCTGCAACATTTTCGCCGGCTGGACTATATATGATTGCAGCCACTTACGATGAGTTTAATCTGCCATTTAGTTCAGACTCATGGAATTTACTATATGAACTGACTGGCATAAAAGCGTAATATTTACAGTATTAGTAAGGGCCTTTACTAAATGTACTAATAAGCTTAATAGGGTAGAATCAAAGTGCATACATTCTTTACTTACTGAAATGAATTTCTTACTAAAAATATCACGCGTAATAGATGGCCTGAATAAACTTATAGGGCGATACATTATATGGTTAACGCTGATTGTCGTTGTTGTTAGCGCTACCAATGCGGTATCACGTAAATTATTGCATATGAGCTCTAATGCCTGGCTTGAGTTGCAATGGTACCTATTTGGCGCAATATTTTTATTAGCCTCGGGGTACACTTTTCTTAAAAATGAACATGTAAGAGTAGATGTTGTTTCACAAATGCTGCCCAGACGAGCGCAAATAATAATTGAAATTATTGGTGTTGTTTTTTTCCTGTTTCCAGCATTTGCCCTAGTTTTCTGGCTTTCCATACCATTTTTCTATAAATCATGGGTGTTTATGGAGGCATCCTCTAACACCGGTGGTTTAATACGTTGGCCAGTTAAGCTTCTGCTGCCGGTTGGTTTTGGCATATTATTGCTTTCTGGTGTTTCCCACCTAATAAAGTGCATAGCTTATTTGGCCGGTGATGCTCCAGATCCTCTTGCTCGTTCTGAAGAGCCGAGTTCAGAAGAAGCATTAGCTCAAGAAATACTTAAATACTCAGTGCACGATAACAATACTAATAGCAAGAGGTAAAAAGCAATGGAGTTTGTTGTAGATAATTTGGCCCCAATAATGTTTGGGAACCTAATTCTATTTTTACTTTTAGGTTTCCCAGTTGCTTTTACTCTTGCCGCAACCGGAATTCTGTATGGACTGGTTGCCATAGAGCTAAACCTTATGCAACCCGCATTATTCCAAGCGCTGCCCCAGCGAATTTACGGAATAGTCGCTAACGATACATTACTAGCCGTGCCATTTTTTACGTTTATGGGCCTAATTCTAGAGCGTTCTGGAATGGCAGAAGATCTACTTGACACCATAGGTCAGTTGTTTGGTCCATTGCGCGGAGGCCTGGCAATTGCTGTTGTAATAGTTGGTGCTATGTTGGCCGCAACAACAGGCGTGGTTTCAGCATCAGTTATATCAATGGGGCTAATTTCACTGCCAATAATGCTGCGCTACGGTTATGACAGACGACTTGCGACTGGTGTAATAGCTGCTTCCGGTACCCTGTCACAAATAATACCGCCTTCTCTTGTTCTTATCATATTAGCTGATCAGCTTGGCCGTTCCATAGGAGACATGTATCGTGGAGCCATGATACCAGGCATGTTATTGGCGGGTAGTTATATAGGTTACGTGGTTTTACTCTCGTTTATTCGACCCTCTGCTGCTCCTGCATTGCCACAAGAAGCTCGCATATATGAAAAGTCCGATGGAGGAAGGGGTCTTACATCATTACTAATGGTGACTCTTATTGCAGCCACAGTGGCCGGTATAGGTACTAGTCAGTACTTTGCCAGTCATACAAATATTCCGGTTGATGAAAGAGTTGTAGTAACGCTTTTAATATGGGGTATTGCTGCTTTCTTAATGGCAGCTGGGAACAAAACATTAAACTTAAATCTGCTTTCTCCCATAGCTGAAAGGGTCGTTTTTGTAATGATACCGCCTTTGTTCCTTATATTCTTGGTGTTAGGAACAATATTCATTGGGTTAGCAACTCCTACCGAGGGCGGCGCAATGGGTGCAGTTGGTGCGCTTATTATGGCCGTAGTGCGTAGAAGGTTTAGTATAGATTTATTAAAACAGGCTATGGATACCACTACTAAGCTTTCTTGCTTTGTGATATTCATATTGGTTGGATCCACAATCTTTAGCCTTAGTTTTAGAGGTATAAACGGTGACTTATGGGTTGAAAACCTTCTGACCAGTATGCCAGGTGGCGAGTGGGGTTTCTTGATAGTAGTTAGTATCCTTACGTTTCTTCTTGCCTTTTTTCTAGACTTTTTTGAACTGGCGTTTATTATTGTTCCACTTTTAGGCCCGGCAGCCGAAACGTTAGGTATTGATTTAGTTTGGTTCGGAATACTACTTGCAGTAAATATGCAAACCTCATTTGTGCATCCTCCATTTGGTTTT
>JAJYRX010000064.1 GCA_021793875.1 Pseudomonadota bacterium | reverse complement strand
GGTATCAAATACAACATGTTGTATTTGATACCGCCACGCCGCCAGAAGCTGTTTTTACAGTAGATGGTAGCAACTATATAGTTCAGGTGCAGGCACATGCACCCGGAGTGTATAGAATACGATGTGGCGAGCCTGGTGCGCTAAACCCTGAAAAGGTTCGTGCCCGTGACATCGTACATAATGATATGTTAATTGCACGACACGATGCTGTCGGTGAGCTAGCTGTGTGTTCACTTTTAGATGAAAATAGATCATCATGGCAGGTTGGTCAGGGCGATATCAAGCTAAAAGTAACTAGCTCGCCGCTGCAACTTCAGGTGTATCAGGGAGATAGGCTTTTAATGTCTACATCGCCAGGTAATACTATATCTGTAGGTGAGTCGCCCGAAGGCAACTGCTGGAAGTTTGCTGTTCAGCTGCAGCCTGATGAAATGTTACACGGCTTGGGCAACAAAAATAATGCATTGAATAAAAATGGCATGTACCTAAGGTCAGACATACCAGACGATAGGGTGCTGCCTTTAGTTTGGAGCACTGCTGGTTGGGGTATGTATACCAACTTCAAAGGCAGGGTAGAACACGATGTAGCTCAAAGCAAGAAAGATCTCTACCAGGTTGGTGTGGTTGATGCCAGCCATCTAGATATATTTATATTTACCGGCGACCCAACTGAAATAATTAATCAGTACACTGCTTTAACTGGTCGACCTGGTCAGCCAGGGCTTAACGCAATGGGTGTTTGGCTAGACCAGTCCGCTAATGAGCACATAGACGAAACTATTAGCCTGGTGCAAAATCTGCGAAACAATGGTTTTGCCATAGATGGCATACGTTTTGCACCGCCAGCTGCTTTTGGCTTTCCGGCAGATAAAAACTCCCTAGAATGGGTAGAAGAAAGGGTTTCCGACCCGCGAGATCTATTTGGACGATTGTCTGAAAGCAATATATTACTTATGTCGTCAGCTATACCAGCTGTTATACAAGGCACGCCATTATTCGAAGAACTCGAAGACAGGGGTTGGCTGTTAATCACAGACGATGGCGATGCACACGTGGAAGAAGGAAATCCTGTCAGCGGAAATCAGCCGTTTGGCTTATTAGACTTAACCAATAAAGATGTATACAGACTATGGACTGAACGCATACGTCAATTCGTAGAAGAAGGTCTATGTGCGGTCTCTTGTAGTGCTCAGTTTCGCTTTCCTGACGATATAACCGCAAGGGGTGGTGAGTCAGGGGCTGTGCTGCGTACACTTTATCCTGCTCTTGCCCGTCAAGCTTTATTTGATGCAGTTGCAGGGCACAAAACACCCCAGGAAGGTGTGGTTTGCAGCACCGATACATTTCCAGCTGCTCAGCGTTTTGCTTGGCAGGAAGGGCCTTTAGTAAGCAACAGCTGGGATGGCGTTAAAGAATCTTTACGCAGTGCATTGGCCATGGCTGACAGCGGTGTGGTTATGCAGTCGCATATGTTTGGAAACCCGGTTGAGTCAACTAAAGACCTCACACCAGAGCTATATATACGATGGCTTTCTATGTGTGTTTTTTCAGGTAACTTCCATTTTCAGGGTGTGCCTGATTTATTGCCAACAGCATTTGATGAAGCCACACAAGAACTAGCTCGTCACTGGTTAGAGTGGCGATATCGTTTAATTCCTTATGTGGTTGGCATTATAGAAGATAGTGTTCGTACCGGAATGCCAGTACAACGTTCAATGGCTCAGGCATTTCCTGACGATCCTGTTGCCCAAGTTTGGGATTCTCAATACATGTTTGGTCCTGCTTTGCTGGTAGCGCCAATTCTTCAGCCAGGTAATAAAACGCATGTGTATTTGCCAGAAGGTAGTGCTTGGTGGGATATCTCCACGGGAAACCGTTACGAGGGGGGAACTACCTGGGAGGTAAATGCCGAGCTTAATACATTGCCTGTATTTGGCCGCGAGGGTCATATACTTAGCCTTGGCCCAGCAGCTTTATGTACTGGTGACTTTAACTCTGCACGTATACTTGACGAGGTATGGATGTTTGGCATGCCTGAGCATAGTCCGGTAGTTATGCGCAACCGTATTCGCGTAATGCAAATGCAGGGCTCTAGCTATATTAAAGGTCTTGAGGGTCTTAAAATACTGCCTTCAGAAGGGCTAGAAGTTAAGCGTCGAGGTGCTGAGGTAAGAATTTCAAGGGCGCGCTAATAATATTGAAGACAATAAAAAAGGACTTGCGCTTTATAAGCGTAAGTCCTGTTTTTTGGTGGGTCGTGCGCGATTCGAACGCGCGACCAACGGATTAAAAGTCCGGTGCTCTACCGCCTGAGCTAACGACCCTTGCTAATCAGCAAAGATTGGAATTATGAACCAATTTTTTTGGGCTGTCAAATCAATAACGAATTTGTGCAAAAAATGCACATAATAGTGCTAGCAATAAGATTTATGCTAACCACGAGGCGGGGTTATGGTTTATTGCAACACCAACAATATAAGCAAATATTAATACAGCAATAACGGCCGCTATTGCACGTGTTTTTGGAGTTCTTCCACGCTTTATTGCTATGGTACCGACCCCTATGTAAAACAACAGTGCCACTATTTTGGTGAGTATCCAGGGCTGATGGGCACCTATCATGGCTGCAAGTATTATTCCGCAAACAAGTAATATGGTGTCTATAACGTGCGGTAGTATTTTAACTACACGTTTTTGCAAAATAGCCGATTCAGTAACCGACCAAAAGGCGCGTACTATGAAAAATAATATTAATAGTGCGGCACTAGTCACGTGTAAATGTTTTATAAAGTAATAATGCATGGATAAATAGTATTTAATGTTAAGTTTGAAGCATGAAAGTGTTGTTTTTACGCTTTGATTTTACCTGCACTATAGAGTCAAAAACCAACATTTATTAAGAAATAGAACTAATTTAGTGCTAAATGCCAAGATGCTCTGTAAATCTTGATGCGTATCAAGTTATTGAACCATGGTTCACTGCTTAAATTACTTTAGGGTTATCCATTAGGGTGCTCTACAGTGCTGCAGCGCAGCAGTTGTCTAGTGAACAGTAAGGAGTATTAAATGGCAAAGTACGCACGATTGTGGTGGACCTTGTTTGCCGTCGTGTTCGTAACTTTTGGGATATTGGCCTGGAGTGGGGTTGAGGTTTATAGGCAGGTGCCACCCATTCCGTCTCAGGTAGTTACGCCAGATAACAAGGTAGTTACCACTAAAGAACAGATCTTAAATGGTCAAACAGCTTGGCAAAGTACAGGCGGAATGCAGTTGGGCTCAATATGGGGGCATGGGGCATACCAAGCACCCGATTGGAGTGCCGATTGGCTGCATCGTGAACTGCTAAACTGGCTTGATTTGGCATCACTGGAACAGTATGGCGTTAGCTACGATGATCTCGATAGTGCACGGCAGGCGGGATTAAAAGCTCAGCTTAAAGACGAATACCGCACTAACACATTAGATCCTGACACAGAAGTATTAACCGTCTCCGACTTACGTGCTAAAGCAATAGGCTTGACCGCTCAGTACTACGTTAATTTATATGGTGATCACCCTGAGTTTCAACAAACTCGTGCTAATTTCGCCATGAAAGAAGGAACCTTGCCCTCATTAGAGAGACGTGAAGACTTATCAATGTTTTTCTTCTGGACAAGTTGGGCATCGGCTGCAGAGCGTCCTGGTAGTCACGTTACTTATACTAACAACTGGCCTCACGAGCCTTTGATAGACAACAAGCCTTCCGCTGCTAACGTGGTTTGGTCGCTTATTAGTGTGGTCGTACTTTTGGCGGGCATAGCTTTTCTAGTGTGGGCCTGGGCTTTTATGCGAAGGGAAGAAGCAGATCCTGAAGCTCCTGCACAGGATCCTATTGGCTCCATAGCTCTTACACCGTCACAAAAAGCATTGGGCAAGTATTTATTTCTTGCCATGGCCTTATTTATTTTTCAAGTATTACTAGGTGGATTCACCGCTCACTATACAGTTGAGGGACAGACATTTTATGGAATTGACGTTTCACAGTGGTTCCCTTACTCATTGACCAGAACTTGGCACTTACAAACAGCTTTATTTTGGATAGCAACGGGCTTCTTGGCTGCAGGGCTGTTCTTAGCACCAATAATAAATGGTGGTAAAGATCCCAAGTATCAAAAGCTTGGTGTCGATGTGCTGTTTTGGGCTTTAGTAGTTTTAGTAGTTGGCTCTTTTGCGGGTAACTACCTTGCTATTAAACAGGTAATGCCACCGCACCTTAACTTCTGGTTTGGCCATCAGGGTTACGAGTACATTGATTTAGGTCGTTTTTGGCAGTTTGTTAAGTTTTTGGGCCTTGCATTCTGGCTTGTACTTATGCTGCGTGGAATGTTGCCAGCTTTTAAGAAAGGTGGTGATAAGAACCTTCTGGCCTTGCTCACTGCTTCTACTATAGCCATAGGACTGTTCTACGGCACAGGTATGTTTTATGGTGAACGCACCCATATAACTATCATGGAGTACTGGCGCTGGTGGGTTGTTCACTTGTGGGTAGAAGGCTTCTTTGAGGTGTTCGCTACAGCATCTTTGGCATTTATATTTGCCACCATGGGTCTAGTATCCAAACGCTCAGCCACTGCAGCTAGTCTTGTTGCTGCATCTTTGTTCCTTTTGGGTGGCGTACCAGGAACCCTACACCACATGTACTTTGCAGGCACATCTACACCTGTAATGGCTATTGGTGCAACATTTAGTGCATTAGAAGTTGTTCCGCTTATTTTGCTTGGTTATGAAGCATGGGATAACTGGCGTTTAAGAGCACTAGCTCCTTGGATGGAGCATGTTAAGTGGCCTTTAATGTGCTTCGTGGCAGTGGCCTTTTGGAACATGCTAGGTGCAGGTGTGTTTGGCTTCATGGTGAACCCGCCAATAGCTCTATATTACATACAAGGCCTTAACACTACACCCGTACACGCTCACGCCGCTTTGTTTGGAGTGTATGGCTTTCTAGCTATAGGCTTTGTATTGCTAGTGCTACGCTATGCGGTACCTGGTTTTCAGTTCAATGAGTCAGTAATGCGCACAGGGTTCTGGGGCCTTAACGCTGGATTGGTATTAATGATAGCAACCAGCTTGTTGCCTATAGGGCTAATCCAGTTCTACGCAAGTGCCACCGAAGGTATGTGGTATGCACGAAGTGAAGAGTTCATGCAGCAAGGAATATTGCAGACGCTGCGTTGGGTTCGTACATTTGGTGACGTAGTATTTATAGTTGGCGCTTTTGCAGTAGCATGGCAGGTTGTTCTTGGCCTATTGCCTGGCAAGCGCACTCAGGCTCCTATGGCAGTTATGTCTGATAGCGCAGCTAAATAGCCTAACTAAATAATAATAAAGCTTAAGCCCCTGTTGTTTGACAGGGGCTTTTTTATTAGTTTATGTGTGAGGCAGACCCATGATTAGCAGTTGTTTTCATATCTGCTAGGCCGCGAACTATACCGCATTCGGGTACGGGGCTGTCTTCATGGCAACGTTGTCTCAAATTTATGAGTTGCGAGCTTAGTTCACTAAGTTCTTTTATACGTATTGCTACGTGTTCTATATGCTCGTCAAGCAAGTTATTTATAGGCGCGCAACTAGCCTGAGGTTCGTCTAAATAATGTAGAAGTGACTTTATTTCATCGTGAGTCATACCTAAGCTGCGGCAGTTGCGGATAAAACGCAGACGCTCAAGATGCTCTTTTCTGTATTGACGGTAATTTGATTGGTCTCTATAGGGCTCTGGAAGAAGCCCTGCTTTTTCATAGAAACGTATGGTTTCAGTAGTGCAGTGAGCTTGTTTAGCTAATTGACCGATGCGCATTTATGCCTCTTGGTGTTCATTATTACGTGTGCTTGACCTTGTAGTTACTTTAAGGTGTTTACTACAGATAGACAATTATTTTTAGAGTTGGTTCTATGAGTGCATGTTGTGAAAAGTCCCCATCTGAGGAGCTGATTAAAACAGCATTACGAATAACCCAGATGGACTGCCCCACCGAAGAGGCGCTTATACGCAAACGTCTGCAAAGTGTGGGCCAGGTAAAGAATCTTGAGTTTGATCTAATGCAGCGCATACTGACGGTGCATCATACTGAAAATGGCCTTGAGAAAGTGGTGTCTGCACTTAAATCTATTGGCATGGCTCCAAAAATAATAGGCGCTAATAATACAGATAGCTCAGCTGATACAGTAAAGCCCAATATGGCCAAAATGCTGTGGCCACTTGTTGTTGCGCTTATTTTAGCTATATGCGCAGAAGTGGCTTATTGGATGAACTCATCTATTTGGTTACAGTTGGTGCCGGCTTTCTTAGCAATAGCAATCAGCGGATTTTCCACTTATAAAAAAGGCTGGTTGGCAATAATAAACCGCAATCTGAACATAAATGCTCTTATGAGCATAGCTGTTACTGGAGCATTAATACTTGGCGAGTGGCCCGAAGCTGCAATGGTTATGGTGCTTTTCGCCTTTGCTGAAGCCATAGAAGCGCGTTCACTAGATCATGCGCGTAAATCAGTTGCAAGGTTAATGGATGTAGCGCCAGAAAAGGTAACCGTTCAACGTAATGAAGCATGGGTAGCAGTTGCAGTTAAAGATGTGCCTGTAGGGGCCATAGTAAGGGTTGCACCTGGTGAGCGTATTGGTCTAGACGGTATTGTTGTAAGTGGAAATTCTGAGGTTAATCAGGCTCCAATTACAGGAGAAAGCGCATTGCAGCCTAAGTTTGTGGGTGACAATGTTTATGCAGGCTCTATTAATGGGATGGCTGAGTTGCACTACGAAGTAACAGCTTCATCAGACAACACCATGCTTGCAAGAATAATACATGCAGTACACCACGCACAGTCGCGCAAAGCGCCCACACAACGGTTCGTAGACCGCTTTTCACAAATTTATACGCCTGTGGTTTGCTTGCTTGCTTTAGCCGTGGCTATATTGCCCCCAGTTTTGTTAGGTGCTAGCTGGTATGAATGGGGCTATCGCGCATTAGTGTTACTTGTTATAGCATGCCCATGTGCTCTGGTAATATCAACACCAGTTGCTGTTGTTAGTGCGCTTGGCAGCGCTGCTCGTAACGGTGTGTTAATAAAAGGTGGGGTTTATCTTGAACAGGGTCGTAACCTAAAAGCTATAGCCTTCGATAAAACTGGAACATTAACCTCAGGTGTTCCTGTGCTTGTCAGCGCATTGCCTCAAATAGATGGCAATGTTAATGACAGGGAATTGAGCATAGCCTATACATTAGCTTCACGTTCCGATCACCCTGTATCGGCAGCTATTGCAAAAGGTTTATCTAATAATGAATCAAACGACCGCCACTCAATTGAAGCATTGCCTGTGGAATCGTTAAATGCTGTGGCTGGCGGCGGGTTGCAGGCCAATGTTAATGGTCAGACGTACTACCTAGGCAGTATATCGTGGGTACGTAGCATACTAGATGAAAGCAAAATATCTGCAAACCAGCATAACGAAATAAGGTCATTACAAGAGCAGGGTAGCACGGTAAGTGTTCTGGCTAATAACACTGGTTTGCTAGTTATATTTGCCGTACAAGATAGTTTAAAAGATCATGCTGCCGAAGCAGTTCGTACTATAAATAGTATGGGTATACATACCGTTATGTTGTCTGGTGACAATCAGTTTACAGTACAACATATAGCTAGTCAGGCCGGAATAGAAAACGCTTATGGCGGCCTTATGCCTGATGAAAAACTTGCCCATATAAACAAGCTTATGGCTCAGGGTGTTACAGGAATGGCAGGTGATGGAATCAATGATGCTCCTGCATTGGCGCAATCGGATATAGGTTTTGCCATGGGAGCCATGGGCACTGATACAGCAATAGAAACGGCTGATGTTGCTCTAATGGACGACGAC
>JAJYRX010000063.1 GCA_021793875.1 Pseudomonadota bacterium | reverse complement strand
TTCCGATCTATGAATAGTCGTTAGAATACATTATCTTCATGTATCAATTACTTTGTCATGACGCTAAACACTAGAATCGATTCTGCAAAT
Source organism: Pseudomonadota bacterium (assembly GCA_021793875.1). Lineage (GTDB taxonomy): Bacteria > Pseudomonadota > Gammaproteobacteria > Burkholderiales > Burkholderiaceae_B > JAJYRX01. The sequence continues at coordinate 7,863 of JAJYRX010000063.1, read as the reverse complement.
AATATGTCAAATAAAGGCTTATCATCTTTTTCACCAGCTAACTTTGGCATGGTAATGGCAACCGGTATAGTTTCACTAGCAGCTTATTTTTTAAACCTTAAAAGCATATCTAGTGTGTTGTTTTACCTGAACAATATTTTATTCTTGCTGTTTAGCCTACTTATTATCTTCAAGTTAATTTATTACCCACGTGTTTTATTAAATGTAATTCGCAGTCATAAAAAAAGCTTTTCTTTATTTACATTGGTTGCTGGAACAAACGTATTGGGTGCCCAGTACTACTTAATATTAGGGCATCATGTTATGGCTGTTGTACTTATGTGCATGGGCCTTATGCTATGGCTGATTATTACGTATGGTGTTTTTGTTGGATTAATTACCAAAGAAAACAAACCATCAATAAGTAATGCAGTAGGTGGATCATGGTTACTTGTTGTGGTGGCAACTCAGTCAGTAGCGGTTTTAAGTGGCCTGCTTTCAGCTAATATGTCGCTTCAGCATAACTTGATACTGAGCTTTTTATCATTGTTTATGTGGCTTGTAGGGGGCATGCTTTATATATGGTTAACATCATTAATCATATATAGGTATATGTTTTACAAACTAAGTCCTCATGATATGGAACCTCCGAATTGGATAAACATGGGTGCTATGGCTATATCTGTATTGGCAGGATCCATACTTGTAGGCAACGCATCAAATGCCTCTTACCTTGGCTCGCTTATGCCTTTTGTAAAAGGGTTCACAATCTTTTATTGGGCTATAGCTACTTGGTGGATACCGTTACTAGTTTTGTTGTCTATATGGCGACACATATATAAACGTTACCCTATGCAATATGGTCCACTTTATTGGGGTGCTGTATTCCCTCTAGGAATGTACTCTGCATCGAGCTTTCAGCTGTTAAACGTAATGAACCTTCCGTTTCTTTCGTCCCTTCCCATGGTGTTCTTTTATATAGCCATGGTTGCATGGTTACTTACCTTCTATGGATTTGTTATGCACGTTCGCGGTATTGTTTTGTTTCATTAGTTAATGGCTATTAATGCGGGTTAATAAACGGTTAACAAGTGCTGTTGGTTAGTTTATATCTAATCTCTAATATCTAGTTAATAAATGATCAGGCTTTGTTTACTGCCTGAGTGTTTTTTAACTTTAGGATGGGTTTAAACATGCAGTTCAGCAGACGTACATTTCTAAAAACAGCTATAGCATCTGCGGTAGCTACCCAAGGATTACAGTGGTTCAGGCCTGGTGAAGCATTCGCTGATGACACTGTTGTCATACCAAGTGCTAGTCATTGGGGACCATTTAATGCGGTGGTCAAGAATGGAGTTCTAGTTGGTGTGCAGCCTATCGAAGAGCTTGATGCAATGCCAACCAAAATGCTCACAGAGGGGTTACTAGAGCGTGTATATCATAAGACCCGTGTTAAGTACCCCATGATACGTAAGTCGTATTTAGAAGGCTTAACATCAGGTGACACAAAGCCACATCTAAGGGGTAAAGACTCTTTTGTACGTGTAAGCTGGGATGAAGCGTTGGCCATAACAGCTAATGCAATACTGAGCACAGCTGAAAAGCATGGTAATGAGGCATTGTTTAGTGCATCGTATGGCGGCTGGTCACATGCTGGGTTATTGCGGCCGCAGGTATTGCAGGGCAGACTATTTAACCTTATAGGCGGTCATTCTGTTACTACAGGAGATTACTCTGCCGGTGCATCTCAAATAAGCCTGCCTCATATTATTGGTGATATGGAGGTTTATTCCCCACAAACTGCCTGGGAGGTAATTGCTGACCATACAGAAGTAATGGTTTGGGTCGGTTCTGACCCATGGAAAAATAACCGTGTAGAGTTTACAGTTGCTGATCATCAAATGTTTCCACGCTGGAAAAAAATTAAAGAGCGTGGGGTCAAGTTCATATCTATAAACCCGCAATATACACCCACGGATGTGGAAATGGATTCCGAATGGGTAAAAATCATTCCAAATACCGATACTGCTTTGTTTTTAGCAATGTCATATTACGTATATACAACTGGTAAGCATGATCAGGCTTACCTTGATAAATATACTGTAGGGTTTGATAAGTTCTTACCGTACTTGCTTGGCGAAGATGAGGACGGTACTCCAGCTAAAACGCCTGAGTGGGCGTCTGAAATAACTGGAATTCCGGCAGATAAAATTAAAGAGCTTGCAGACCTGTTTGCCTCCAAGCGTACGCAGTTTGCTATGGCGTGGGCTTTGCAACGAGCGCATAACGGAGAAATGCCGCATTGGGCAGCAATTAACTTTGCAGCAATGCTGGGCAAAATAGGTAAACCCGGAGAGGGAATAGGGTTTAGTTGGCATTATGGGTGTGGTGGAATGCCGCAATCAACCAAAGTAATGCCTATAGGTATATCGCAAGGTCGTAACCCTGTTAAAACGTTTTGTCCGGCATCGCGTATTAGTGAAATGCTGATGAATCCTGGTAAGAAGTTTATGCGTGATGGAACAGAGTATTCTTATCCTGATGTAAAACTAGTGTACGCCGCCGGTAATAATCTGTTTTCACATCAGCAAAATACCAATGAGCTTATAAAGGCTATGAATGAAAAGGTAGAGACATATATATGTCAAGATCCATGGTGGTGTGCGTCAGCTAGATTTGCCGATATTGTTTTACCAGCAAACACCGCATTAGAGCGAAATGATATAAGTACTGGCGGAACATATAGCAACGACAAAATATATGCTATGCGTCAGGTCATAGAGTCTTATGGTGAAAGCCTTAGCGACTTTGAGATATTTAAACGCCTGGGCGACCTGATGGGCGTTGGTTTTCAATTCACAGAAGGTTTGTCGGTAGATCAGATACTTGAGCAAGCATATGAAAACGCTGAGACAGATGTACCATTTGAAGAGTTCTGGGAGAAGGGGGTGGTAAAGCTTGATATCCCTGAGCATATGAATAAATGGGTGCGCCACGGAGCCTTCTATGAAGATCCTGAAAACAATCCCTTACATACTAGCTCAGGAAAAATAGAGCTGTATTGTGAAACGTTTGCAAAATACGAAACTCCTGGATTCCCGCCCATTCCTAAATGGCTGGAGCCGGTCGAGTATTTAGGTAATGCCAAAGAGGGACAGGTCCATGTTGTGAGTCCACACCCGTACAATAGATTGCACTCTCAGATGGCTAATACAAAAGTGCGTGATATAGAACATGTGCAGGGGAGACAACATGTGCTCATAAGCGTTGAGGATGCAGAGGCAAATGGTATAAAAGATGGCGATTTAGTAGAGCTTTATAACGACCGAGGTTCTGTTATTTGTGGGGCTCGTGTCACAGACAGAATAATGAAAGGCGTTGTTAGTCTTGAAGAGGGCGGGTGGATACAGTTAGACTCCAAAGGACGTTGTAATAGTGGCTCAATTAATATGATTACAACGAGTATACAGGCCAGCCACTTAAGCCAGGCTACAAGCGCTAATACTTGTATTGCAAACTTGCGTAAATGTACCGATCCTGAGTCCGATAACCTTGCATTCGAGCCCCCAGCAATTGAAAACTCGGCTGATTTAGGTTTAGATGTTAAGAGTATGGACTTAATGGCTAGGGCGCAAGCTCTTAAAGGTGCAACTCTTGCAGATATGTCGCCTGGAGAGGCTTTGTTCTATGGCCGCTGCACCTTATGCCATGTAGCTCGTGAGCCAAGTGATTTTACTTTGAATCAGTGGAAAGGTATAACCGAAAGTATGTTCCCACGCGCAGGTCTTAATGAAGAAGAAAGGGCCGCTGTAATGGAGTTTCTTGCAAAAAATGCTAAAGATGTAGTTTGATATATATTAAATATCTATCATTAGGCTGTTGAGCTTATAAATAAGCCTGCTTAACATCTAATCTTGTATGAACTCATGCGGGATGGATGTGGCTGATATCTTGTGGCTTGCATTTGCAATATTTGCAGTGTGTATGGTTTTTACCATTTTCACGACTGTGCAATTTCTAAAATACAAAAAAGAGATTGTGCTTCTGAAGCAAACGGTAAGTGATCAAGCCCTTGCATTGCAAGAAGCACAAGATGTCAGCCAGGCCAGGAGCCTTTTCCTGGGCAGTTTAAGTCACGAGCTGCGTACACCTATAAGCGGAATAATGGGCGCAACTCAACTACTTAAGGGCTCGGCTCTGAATGTCCGTCAACACGAGTACGCTGCAATGATAGGCAAAGCAAGTACTACATTATTAGAAATAGTTGACGATATGCTGACATTTTCAAGGATAAATGCCGGCAGAATAGATCTTGAGCAAGTGTGTTTTAGCCCGCGAGAGCTAATAAACGATATGCTTGCCATGTATAACATAAAAGCTCTTGAACGTGGTCTTGTTCTTATACTAGATATATCTAATACAGTTCCCAACTATGTGATGGGAGATAGGGGTAAATTAAATCAGGCCCTATTAAACATTATTGGGAATGCGATCAAATTTACAGATGAAGGCTCCATAACAGTATCTGTTATGGCAGAAAACCACACAAAAAACAGATACGAACTTAAATTTTGCATTCAAGATACAGGCATAGGTATAGATAATACCCAGCTTGAAAATGTTTACAAGCCATTTATGCAAACTCATGTGCAGCAAGGACATGAGGACAGGGGTGGAACTGGCTTAGGGCTAACCATATGTGAACGACTTGTTAAAGCTATGGGTGGAAACATAAGTATAGATAGTGTTTTAGGCCAAGGCACATCTGTATGTTTCACAGTTTACGTTCAGCCTATAGAAGAACATAGTGCAGACTGGAATGATTGTCATATGCAGTCTAGTACCATAGCAGGCGATACATACGCACAAAAAGCAGTTGTTCTTGTAATAGAGGATGATGAGGTTAACCGTTTGGTTTGTACAAGGTATTTAGCCATTTCTGGCCATCATCCCTTAACTGCCGCAAACGAGACACAAGCCATAAAGTTGATAAATAGCGGACATCACAAGCCAGATATTATTTTGCTTGATATGAATTTGTCTGGTAAATCCGGTGCTAATTTGGCCCAAAAAATTAGAAGCACAAGCAGTAGCAACTTGTTTAATATCCCAATAATAGCAATATCTGCAGATGTGTCTGGAACAGCTGAAAGACAGGCAATTAAGGCAGGCGCAGATGCTTTTCTGCCAAAACCGTTTAGTGCTAGTAGGCTGAATGAAATTATATCCGACTTGATGGAACAGCGATCCGTGCGCAATATAGAGAAACCACGACAGGAGAATTCATATGGTTTTCTAGATACAGCTTTTTTAGATCAAGAAATAGAGGATTTATCAGCAGAGGTGGTTTTAGAGCTGCTTAATATATTTAGGTCTAATGCCTCAACTCTTTTACATAAAATGGAACAGGCATATAGGCGTCGTGATTGGGAATCTGTTGGAAATTATGCGCATGCCTTGCAAGGATCGTCCTCAAATTTAGGAATGAAAGAACTCAATCGAAAATCTGCTTGTTTATGTCAAATAGTGGGGGATATTGACGCAGTTCCAGCTAGCGAAACAAGTATTCATGACTCTATAGAAGAGCTAGAGGTTTGTTGTAACCGTAGCGCTGATTTAGTGCGTTCGTACCTGTTATCAAAACCCCATGAGAGCATAGCCCTCACCATGGACGGTTACTATTAATTGTGGGTTTTTAGGGTCTGTTTCTAACCTTCGCCTAAGGCGTGAGACTAGTACGTCTACAGTGCGGTTAGTAGACTCCCATGGGCGATCACTTACATGATTAATAAGAATCTGTCTGTTGACTGTCGCCCCCGGATTACGTGCTAGTGCGGTTAGTAGCCCCATTTCACCGCGTGGTAAGTTTATACGTTGTCCGGCGCTGTTGTACAGCAGGCGTTTATCAAGGTTTAATAGCCAGTTTCCAAATTTAATTATGCTATTGTCTTCTTGTGGCCTACGATTATAAGTACTACGTAATACAATTTTTACCCTGGCTAACAACTCTCTTGGGTTAAACGGCTTGGTTACGTAGTCATTTGCACCAGACTCTAAACCAACAATTTTATCTATATCGTCATCGCGTGCTGTAACTAGAATAATGCCTAGATACTCATCATGAGCTCGCAGTTCCCGTGCAAGCTCAAGACCGTCTTTGCCTGGTAAACCAATGTCTAGCAGAATAAGCGATATACACTCTTCTCGTAGTATGTGCCACATACTGTTGCCATCTTGGGCCAGAAATACCTTATAGCCGTGCTTATCGAAATAATGTTTGTGGCGTGTCCTTGTAACAAGATCGTCATCGACAACTAAAATGTTGACGCTGTGGCTCATTGGTTTATTAGTTTTTATCTGACTATTAAGGTTCTTGTTGCCGAGACTTTATCTTCGCCTTCGCGCTTAAGCCTTATTGTTGCTTCTCGAGCGGTGAAATGGTTGGGCAGTGGAAGTTCACCCTCTAGTTGCGTGTAATGGCCTACTGACATATCGAATGGCGGCAAATTATGATGCGCAACAGCGCCATTACTATAACGTCCTGTAACTATAATTTCAGCTGTGCCTTTGAAAGTGTCTACAGTGTCTTCATCTTCTTTTTTATCTTGCATTACCAGAACTTTGTATTGCAGATTACCTTCATGGTTTCTGAAAGTTGCAGCTCTAATGCCAGGTGAGGTGCCACGTGGATCAGCAGGTATAGCATTGGCAAGAATTTGTATTTCATTGTCTATGCTGCCAAGTCGCTCTTGTGCCGCAGTAAGTTTCTTGTTTGTTTCATCTAGGTTATTGCGCGTCGATTCCAGCTCACGCTTTTGTTGCTCTAGCTCTGCAGTAAGGCGTTGGTTTTCGATGTTTGCACTGTTTAGTTCAAACTGCAGTTGTTCTGATTGTTCAACTGTTAACCTAGTGGGACCATAGCTTTTCTGTAAAAAAAGTAACCCCCCTGACCCTATTACCACACCTGATACTAATAATATTAGCCATCGGGGTATACGTCTTCTTCGGCGTGAACCGTATGCCGTTGGGGTGAAAACATTACGACTGCGTGATCGAAACATGAGTTATTCCCTATTCTTGGAAGCTATGCTGGAATAAACGTTAGAGTTTAGCCTGCCCGTATTGTTGCAATCAAATTATTATGCAACCAGACTTTGATTTAACTGCTGTAGACGCTCCGGTGTACCTATGTCAAACCATGTGCCCTCGTGCAGACTGGCAATTAACAAGTCTTTTTTACTTGCATTCCGTAATAAGGGTGCCAGGGGCACCGCCTGATTTTTAGGTATTTTATCGAACATAACGGGGCTGTATACCCCTATGCCGGTAAATGTAAGTTTATTGCTAGCATTTAGTGTTGGAAACAGAAAGTCGCCGTCAGGGTTGTGTGCTGGGTTTTTAGTCATTAACAACCAGGCTAGCTTGTTCTCTGAGGTTATTTTATCGGCAAAATGAATGGCTATTTCAGCATTCCAATCGCACCAAACATCAGCGTTTACGACTAAAAAAGGTAGGTTGTTAAAAAATGGTAATGCCTTAGCTATGCCACCAGCTGTTTCTAGCGCCTTAGACTCGCTGGAATAACTTATGTTTGCTCCAAATTGCTTACCATTTTTTAATGTTTGTTCTATTTGCTCACCCAGCCACGCGTGGTTGATTATTATTTCGGTTATACCGGCTTTTACTAGCCTGTTTATATGCCACACTATCAGTGGCTTGCCAGCAACTTCAAGAAGTGGTTTTGGAGTGTGGTCGGTAAGGGGGCGCATTCTTTCACCCCTGCCGGCAGCTAGAATCATTGCGCGCATTAGAATGTGTAGCCTACTTTTGTTTCAATGTTATCTATTTTATCTAGAATGCGTACCAGGTTATCAAAAGCAGATC
>JAJYRX010000062.1 GCA_021793875.1 Pseudomonadota bacterium | reverse complement strand
CCCAATGACCCCGACTACGTTGTTGCCTTAAACCTTTTACCCGCCTCACCTAACTGGTTGTCGGCTATAGGGGCCGAGCCAATGCACCTTGGTCTAGACCTCAGAGGTGGCGTGCACTTTCTACTTCAAGTCGACATGAGAGGCGCGCTTACTAGCCGATACGACACTATTGCAAGCGATGTACGCAGCATATTGCGCGAGGCAAAAATTCCCGTTGAAAACGCTGAGCGTGACGACCTATCCGTAGTAGCTACCTTTATTAGTGCCGAACAGCGTGAAAATGCTATACGGGAATTGCGTCGCAATCTTAGCGATATGGTGTTTACCAATAGTGGTGAAAGTAACAATGAGTTTATCCTTAGTGGCAAACTAACTGATGCAGCTGTAACCCAGGTACAAACCCACGCACTCAAACAAAACATCACCACGCTACATAACCGTATAAACGAGCTTGGCGTAGCCGAACCTGTTATACAGCAGCAAGGCTCCGACCGCATAATAGTTCAGCTACCCGGGGTACAAGATGTAGCTAAAGCCAAAGAAATACTCGGCCGCACGGCCACTCTAGAAATCCGCATGGTCGACGACTCTCCAGCAGCTCAGGCAGCAATGAACTCTGGTAAAGTGCCATTCGGTCTCGAGCGCTATTCAGACCGTGAAGGCAACTCACTACTATTGCGACGCCAGGTTATTCTGACCGGAGAAAACCTACAAGATGCACAACCAGGCCGTGACCAGCAAACCCAGCTACCCACTGTAAACCTTACTCTAGACCAAAAAGGTGCACGTATATTCCGCGATGTAACGCGTAATAACATTAACAAGCGTATGGCAATAGTGCTGTTTGAGAACAACAAAGGGGAAATTGTTACAGCTCCCGTCATACGATCTGAAATACCTGGGGGGCAGGTACAAATTTCGGGCAGCATGAACGCTCAAGAAGCTGCTGACATAGCACTACTTCTAAGGGCAGGTGCCTTGGCCGCGCCAATGTCCATAATAGAAGAACGCACAATAGGTCCAAGCTTAGGTGCTGAAAACATAACCAAAGGGTTTAACTCTACCCTTTATGGGTTTATTGTGATGGCCACCTTCATAATGGTTTACTACCACCTGTTTGGTGTATTCTCCACATTAGGCCTTATTTTTAACATTACCCTACTAATGGGCATATTATCCATGCTACAGGCAACATTAACGTTGCCCGGAATAGCTGCACTGGCCCTTACTCTGGGCATGGCCATCGATGCCAACGTCCTTATTAACGAAAGAATACGTGAAGAGCTTCGTGGCGGCCAACCGCCGCAGCAGGCAATCTTCCTTGGGTTCGACCGCGCCTGGGCAACCATTATGGACTCCAACCTTACAAGCTTAATAGCTGGGCTTGCGTTGCTTGCGTTTGGTAGCGGTCCGGTACGGGGGTTCGCGGTAGTCCATACTATTGGAATCCTTACTTCCATGTTCACATCTGTTGTAGGCGTAAGGGCCTTGGCCAACCTGTGGTATGGACGCAAGCGCAAGCTTAAAACCATCTCCATAGGAAGTGTATGGACGCCACAACAAGACAAAACTGCTAAGGGGCAATAAACATGGAGTTTTTCCGCATACAAAAAACCATCCCTTTCATGCGTTATTCCGTGGTGCTTAATATTATTAGTGCCATGTTCTTTATTGCTGCAGTTACATTTATTGTGCTTCGTGGGTTTAACCTCTCCATTGAATTTACTGGTGGAACAGTTATGGAGGTTAGCTACGAGCAAACTGCCAACCTAGAAGAAGTGCGCGATGCAATAGGGTCACTAGGATACTCAGACTATCAGGTACAAAACTTCGGCACGTCACGTGATGTAATGATACGCTTGCCAGTACGCGAGGGTGAAGATTCCGCCACTCAAAGTGAATCAATACTACAAGCTCTTAAGCAAGCAAGTTCTGGTGTAGAACTTAGACGTGTAGAGTTTGTTGGCCCGCAGGTTGGGCAAGAACTAGTACATAACGGTCTTATGGCCTTACTGGTTGTTGTCATAGGAATAATGGTGTATTTGGCATTCAGGTTTGAATGGAAATTTGCCATTGCTGGTGTGGTTGCTAACCTACACGACGTAATCATAATTTTAGGTTTTTTTGCTTTCTTCCAATGGGAGTTCTCTTTATCTGTTCTAGCCGGAGTACTAGCTGTTCTAGGTTATTCGGTTAACGAGTCGGTAGTTATCATGGACCGTATCCGTGAAAACTTCCGCAAACAGCGCAGAACATCTGTATCAGAAGTAATAAACAGTGCCATAACCCAAACAATGTCGCGCACGGTAATAACGCACGGGTCTACTCAAATAATGGTATTAGCAATGTTAATATTTGGCGGCCCTACCCTCCACTACTTCGCCCTGGCACTTACCATTGGAATATGGTTCGGTATTTACTCTTCCGTTTTTGTAGCTTCATCTATAGCTATGTGGTTAGGCGTTAAGCGTGAAGATCTAGTAAAGCCTGTTAAGAAAGAAGATCCAAGCGCTGAAATAATGGAATAAACAGCCCACCCTCAAGGGCGTTATAATTAAAGTTTTTATTAATAACGCCCCCGGGGTGTAAACCCGTAACGGCTGACTATCATGCAAGAAACCAATGTTAAGCGCGCAGGCGCTCCGCGCAAAGTTTTCATCCGCACATTTGGCTGCCAGATGAACGAATACGACTCTGACAAAATGCTCGATGTTCTGAATGAAGAGTCACCAATAGAAATCACAAACTCTCCAGATGATGCTGACATAATATTGTTCAACACATGTTCAGTACGCGAGAAAGCACAAGAAAAAGTGTTCTCAGATCTTGGAAGAGTGCGTCATTTAAAAGAAGAAAACCCAAACCTTGTAATAGGTGTGGGCGGTTGCGTTGCCAGCCAAGAAGGTAAAGCCATAGTTCAAAGGGCACCTTTTGTTGATGTTGTTTTTGGCCCGCAAACACTTCATCGGCTTCCAGACTTAATTGATCAACGTCGCAGCAGTGGGAAAGCGCAGGTAGACATAAGCTTCCCAGAAATAGAAAAGTTCGATAACCTCCCGCCAGCCAGGGTAGAAGGCCCTAGCGCCTTTGTATCTATAATGGAAGGTTGTAGCAAATACTGTAGTTTCTGTGTAGTGCCATACACACGCGGCCCAGAGGTATCTCGTCCTTTTGAAGACGTTCTAATTGAAGTGGCCGACCTTGCTGATCAGGGCGTTAAAGAAGTTACTTTGCTGGGTCAAAACGTAAATGCCTACAGAGGGCCAGTAGATGACAATACAATTGCTGACTTTGCAATGTTGTTAGAGTATTTGCACGAAATCCCAGGAATTGAACGCCTACGATACACTACATCTCACCCTAAAGAAATGACCACCCGCCTTATAGAGGCACATGGGAAACTGCCTAAGCTGGCGCCTTTCTTGCACCTTCCTGTGCAGGCTGGGAGTGACAGGGTATTAGCGGCTATGAAACGCGGCTATACAACCCTTGAGTTTAAATCTATAGTACGTCGCTTGCGTGCTGCACGCCCAGACATAATCCTATCCTCTGATTTCATAGTAGGGTTTCCTGGTGAAACCGAAGAAGACTTTGAAAAAACACTACAACTTATACGGGACGTAGGTTTTGATCAGTCATTTTCATTTGTATACTCAAGACGTCCCGGAACACCAGCGGCAGACTTACATGACGACACCCCAAAAGAAGTAAAATTTGCACGTCTGCACAAACTGCAAAATTTGATTAATAAACAAGCGCGTGAAATAAGTGACTCAATGCTAGGCACTGTGCAACAGGTGCTTGTCGAAGGCCCTTCCAAACGTAACCCTAATGAGCTGTCTGGCAAAATTGCAAATAATCGTACGGTAAACTTTATTGGTCAGCCAAGACTTATTGGTCATATGGTAAATGTACGCATCACTGAAGTAATGGTTCATACGTTAAGGGGTGAAATACTTGTCAAGTAACAGCAAGCCCACCGTTATTCACCTAGAAGGCGACAACACAAACCTTGCTAACCTTTGTGGCCCCCTAGATGAGAACCTACAACAAATTGCCAGCGGCTATCGCGTGGAAATAGCCAGGCGCGGTAACCGCATTACTGTTAGAGGAAACAACTCTGGCAACGCAGCAAAAGCGGTTGAATGGTTTCACAGACGAGCTGTACATCAAGAACTATCATCTAATGACATTCAGCTAGGCCTAGCTGAACTGGGTGCGCATCAGCATAACGATTATGAACAAGAGCTTAGCCCTGACCCTAGGCTTAAAGAGCTACCTCCAGTAAATGACCTTAGCCTAGGTCTACGCACACCAAAAACAAGCGTGCGCCCACGAACTCCAAGCCAACGAGAGTATCTTAATAATATTCTTAACAACGACATCACCTTTGGTACAGGTCCGGCTGGCACCGGTAAAACCTGGCTGGCTGTCGCCTGTGCTGTTGATGCCCTAGAGCGTGATCAAGTTGAACGTCTAATACTCACAAGACCCGCCGTAGAAGCTGGTGAACGCCTGGGCTTTTTACCGGGCGATCTGTCTCAAAAAATAGACCCTTATTTGAGACCTTTATACGATGCTTTATACGACCTTATGGGGTATGAAAAAGTACAACGTCTATTTGAAAAACAAACCATTGAAATAGCACCGTTGGCTTATATGCGTGGACGAACTCTTAACAATGCATTTGTCATACTAGATGAGGCTCAGAACACAACCAATGAACAAATGCAGATGTTTTTAACTCGTATAGGATTTAGCAGCAAAGCTGTTATTAACGGCGACCCCTCTCAAACAGATCTGCCAAAAGGTCAAAGCAGTGGCTTGTCTAATGCCATTAAAATCCTGAACAGAGTAAACGGTATCGCACATACCAGTTTCACTAGTCGTGATGTTGTTAGGCATCCATTAGTGGCACGCATAATTCAAGCATATGAGCAGCATAATGGAAACCAAACTTAGCCTTGCTGTTCAATACGAACATGAAGCCCCTCAGCTTACCAGAGCCCGCATTAGAAGCTGGGTACAAAAGACATTAAAAGCTGTATATAAAGATAGGAATAAACCCGTAAGTGCTGCTCTTACCATTAGGCTTACTGATAATGAAGAAAGCAAAAGCCTAAATAGCACATATAGACAGAAAAACTACGCAACCAATGTACTAACCTTTGCTTATGGAACAGCACCCGACAACATAACATACGCTGATATAGTTATTTGTGTACCAATATTGCAGCATGAAGCCAATGAACAAGGTAAGCCATTTATGCATCATGCGGCTCACCTTGTTATACACGGAACACTGCACGCACTAGGGTACGACCATTCTGAATCGACTGAAGCAGAGCACATGGAGGGAATAGAAGTATCTATACTATCTACATTGGGTATACCAAACCCTTACAGTATCCATAAGCCTTAATAAAAACAATATAAATGTCTGCATACAAACACTCATACAACAGCAATTTGCGGTATGCTAAGACCATTATTCACTACGATATAGGGTAATGTCAGAATCATCATCACCTGAAGGCGGTTTACGAACCACCAAGCAATCACAAAAGTCTTTATTTGAACGGCTAGCGGCATTTGTACGCCCTTCCGAACCAGCTGATAGAGACGAGATTAAAGCCGTGCTTGATGCGGCTCACACGCGTCAAGTACTAGATGGCGAATCATATGCCATGATCTCCGGAGCTCTGGAAGTTGCCAACCAAACAGTAGCTGACATAATGGTGCCCAGATCACGCATAGACATGCTTGATATCACCCAGCCACTATCGTCTTTACTTGCGCAAATTATAGAAACAGGCCACTCGCGCTTCCCAATATATCAAGACGATCGCGACAACATAATTGGCATACTGCTAGCCAAAGATCTCCTTCTATCAATTAACAACCCAAATATAGATATCAGCACTTTGGTGCGGCCTGCCGTTTTTGTGCCAGAAACCAAACGCCTAAACGTACTGCTACGAGACTTCCGTAGTAGTCGAAACCATATGGCAATAGTTATCGATGAATATGGCGGCACATCTGGCCTGGTCACTATGGAAGACGTTCTCGAGCAAATCGTAGGTGAAATAGAAGACGAATACGATGAGGACGAAGAAAAAACAATATTTCAAACTGGACGTAATAGCTGGCGTGCCATGGGCATAACCGATATAGACAGGTTTAACAGCTGTTTCGGAACACATCTGCCCGACGACGATTACGACACCATAGGCGGCTGGTTGGCTGAACAGCTGGGGCACATACCTCGACGTGGCGATCAACTTAACCACGAAAACCTTACAATAACCGTAGTAGGCGCTGACGCTAAACGAGCCCTATGGATACACGTGCAGCAACTATGCACAGAAAACTCCTAATACTGGCGCTATTAGGCGCTGTATACGCACTAAGTTTTGCCCCAAACCCCCTACCATCATGGGGGTTGCCTTTTGTGCATCTTGCCACTCTTACAATCGTATTTATAAGGGTATTCAAAAATAGCCATGTATGGAGCGTATTAAGGGATATTTGGCTATTTAGCGTAGTCGCATATGCCACAGGGCTTTACTGGTTATTTATAAGTATGCACACATATGGCCATATGGCATGGCCGCTTGCGGCTATGGGTGTGGTGCTGCTAGCGTCGTTCCTAGCCTTGTACCCAGCTATTATGTGCGCCATAGCCTATGTCCTCATGGGTCGTCCTGCCAATACCAATCAAAGCTGGCTAAGAATATTGCTAATAAGCCTGGTATGGGCATCTGCCTGGACAATGGCAGAATGGTTGCGGGGCGTTTTATTTACTGGATTTCCGTGGCTTGGAGCCGGTTACGCCCATATAGATGGATGGCTTGCACCATGGTCTTCTGTTGTTGGCTCGTATGGTGTCGGTTGGTTTGCCACGTTCACAGCAACATCAATAGCTATACTGGCATGCCATAAAGATACTGAAAATGATGCAAAAGCTGCTGCTGGGGTAGGCTTAGCCATAATTGCGGGTCTTATTGGTATAGGTTTAGGTTACGTAACATGGACTAAGCCAGAGGGCAGCTCGTTAATAGTACGATTAGTTCAGGGTAACGTACCACAATCAGAAAAATTTGATGCTCAGCTTATGCAGCAGGGTATAGAGCAATATATGAAGCTAGCCAGCCTTGATGCTAAAAGCTCAGAAGGCAAACCTAATATTATTGTGCTGCCCGAAACTGTTATACCAATTATGAGTGCGTATATTCCTACACCTATGTGGCAGCAATTGATACGTATATCTGAGCAGAAAAATGCCACCATAATTATGGGGGTACCAATTAGCACCGGAGCTAGACAAGGCACTAATAGCGTAATAGCCATTAACCAAAATACCAGCCTGGAAAGCCTTGAGCAAAGTGATTTAAAAATGCGTTACGACAAACACCATCTAGTACCTTTTGGAGAGTTTGTACCTAAAGGTTTTCAATGGTTTGTTAACGCAATGCAAATACCGCTAGGAACCTTTGATCGTGGCGGCCTTAATCAACGCCCTTTCAATATAGAACAACAGTTAATAGAACCAAACATTTCCCATGAAGATGTATTTGGTGAAGAAATAATACATCATGCCAGAGACTCCAACATACTCCTTAACGTAAGCAACCTTGCATGGTTTGGCAACACATGGGCACTACGCCAGCACCTTCAAATTGCACGCGCCAGATCATTGGAAACCGGACGTCCAATGCTGCGCTCAACCAATACTGGAATGACCGCTGCTATAGATCCTAATGGACGTGTTCGTGCAGTGCTAAATAGCAACACCCCCGGTGTTCTTGACGTAGAAGTGCAAGGCATGCAGGGTTATACACCATATATGAAATGGGGCAATTTACCAGTTTTAATATTGTCACTAATGTTATTAGTTGTGGGAGCTTGCAATAAAATACTATTTAGGCCATAATTACGTTCTTTGGTGCTAAGCACCAAGCCCATGTGGGAGATCGGAA
>JAJYRX010000061.1 GCA_021793875.1 Pseudomonadota bacterium | reverse complement strand
GACAGAAACCTATCTCTAAATACATGGCCTGTAGGAACTGGTCCCTACATGCTTACCGAGTCTATTAATAATCGCAGGCACGTATTGCAGCGAAACCCCAACTATAGGGGTGAGCCATATCCATGTGAGGGTGAAGAGGGCGACAAGGAAAAAGGCCTGCTTAAAGACTGTGGCGAACCTATGCCATTTATAGATCGCATAGAGTTCTCCCTTGAAAAAGAAAGCGTACCTTTAACGGGCAAGTTTTTACAGGGCTATTACGATATGCCAGAGGTGGGCCGAGGTGATTACGGTGTTGCCATGAAAGTAGCCGCGGGCGATTACGTAGAAAAAGCTCGTTTATATTCCGATCGTAATATACAAATTCATAGCACTACAGCTGCGCAACAAATGTATTTTGGGTTCAACTGGCTAGACCCAGTGGTTGGTAGAGGTGATACTGCAGAACAGCAAGAGCGTAATCGTAAACTGCGCCATGCAATTAGCATAGCGTTCGATTGGGAGCAGTTTGTTTCTATTTTTCAGAACGATCAAGGTAAGGTTGCTCATGGCCCTGTACCGCCCGATGTTTCGGGCTATAGGCCGTTACCTGAGGGCATGAACCCGTATGTTTACGACAATATCGATGGTCAGGTTAAGCGTAAACCGCTTGAGCATGCCAAGCATCTTTTGGCCGAAGCTGGTTACCCAGATGGTCGTCACGAGGAAACAGGTGAGCCTCTTATACTTTATTTTGACTCAGCAGGTGGCGCCGGGTCTAGTGCTATGCTCGATTGGATGCGTCGTCAGCTGAAGTCTATAAACATAGAGCTTGAAATAAGAGCTACTGATTACAATCGTTTTCAAGACAAAATGAGGGGTGGCACAGCGCAAATGTACATGTGGGGCTGGGTGGCCGATTACCCCGATGCGGAAAACTTTCTCTTTTTGTTATATGGTCCAAACGCAAAAGCGTCTCATGGGGGCGAAAACGCTTCCAACTATCAAAGTGATAGGTTCGATGAACTGTTTAACAAAATGCGCTACCTCGATGACGGGCCTATTAAAGACGAAATTATTCATGAGATGATTGATGTTGTGCAGAATGATGCGCCATGGATGTTTGGCTACAACCCGTTGTCAGGTGGGGCATGGCATGGGTGGGTTAGTAACGTTAAGCCAACTCAAATGGTTCGTAATACTTTACAGTACTATCGTATAGACCCTCAGCTAAGGGCAGAATCTATACGTAAATGGAATCAGCCCGTACTATGGCCTCTTCTTTTGCTGGCAGCATTGTTCTTAGTATTAATAGCCTACACATGGAGAACGGCCAAGAAGCGGGAGCGCAGGGGTGGTTCTAATTCCGGAGGGCGTTCATGACCCGCTACATATTACGCCGTATTCTCTACGGGGTATTAATACTCATAGGGGTAAATTTAATTACCTTTGTGCTTTTTTTTGCTGTTAACACGCCAGACGATATGGCGCGCCTATCTATTGGTGGGCAACGTATAAGCCAAGAAGCTATAGAAAACTGGAAGGCCGATCGCGGCTACGATAAACCTCTGTTCTTTAACCTTGAGGAAGAAGGTAAGGGTAAGTGGACTAAAACTATTTTCTATCAGCGTTCTGTGCCACTTCTAAAGTTTGACTTTGGTTTTTCTGACGAGGGGCGCGATATAGGTACAGAAATTAAGTCGCGCATGGGTCCAAGCCTGGCGTTGGCCATTCCCACATTTATACTTGGTTTGTCAGTAAGCATATCGTTTGCCTTGTTACTGGTTTTTTTCCGAGGTAGCAGGCTTGATTTTGTTGGTGTGGTTGTTTGTGTAGTGCTACTGTCAATATCAGGATTGTTCTACATAATTGCGGGGCAATGGCTGTTTGCCAAGGTTTTGCGTTGGGTTCCTTACTCTGGGTACGAGGAAGGCTGGCATAGCATAAGGTTTTTGTTGTTACCGGTGCTAGTTGGAATACTTTCCAGAATAGGTGCAGAAGCCAGGTTTTACCGCACCCTTTTTATAGAAGTATCAGGCAAAGATTACGTACGCACAGCCAGGGCCAAGGGCTTATCGGAACGTATAGTTTTATTTCGGCATGTGTTGCGTAATGCCATGCTGCCTATACTAACCGGTACTGTTTCAGCCATACCTCTGTTATTTATGGGTAGTTTAATTTCAGAATCATTTTTTGGCATACCTGGCTTGGGCAGCTACACAATTGATGCTATTAATGCTCAAGATTTTTCCATTGTGCGTGCCATGGTGTTTTTGGGTTCTAGCCTTTATATAGTTGGTCTGATACTGGCCGATATCTCATACACCATAGCCGAGCCACGCGTTAGGTTTGAATAACATGCCTAAGTTTGTTTTTCTCTGGACTGATGCTTTTGTACTATTACTGGTAGTAGCGCTTGTTGTTTATGTATTCAGGGTACGTAGTAGCCAAGCATTACGCTCCGCCTGGGGAAGTGTGGCCCGTACACCTTCGGCTATGTGTGCAGCAGTAATATTGGCCTTGTTTTTCTTGGTTGGCGTGCTTGATTCCATACATTACAGGCCGCAGCTGCCACCAGCTTCTGGTGCTCACACCGCAAAAGTGCATTATTCACCTGTATTAAGGTCGGCGCTAGACGACCTTCTTTCACTAACACAGTTACCAAACCGTGAAAAAACATACTCTGCTCCGTTAGCAATAAAGCAGTTCACCAAAGAAACAGAACTAATAAATGATGAGGCTGTACGTGATTATCCTAGGTTAGAGCATGCTGGTGTATTGCTAGAGTCTGATTCCCAACACTTGTCAGATATACGTAAACGTATTCTGCTAGGCATTTTCTATGCAGCGTTATTTAGTGTTGCAGGTATGGTGCTGCTTACGGTGTTTATGCGTTTGTCTAAGCCCAATTTTAAGCAGTCATTCGCATGGTGGTGGTATTCCCAAAGCGGAGTTCCTTGGCGTGCCATGTGGATCACATACAGCATAATAATGCTGGTGTTGTGTGTATGCCTTTCATTAAGCGTTAATTATCATGTTTTAGGAACTGACCGAACTGGTAACGATGTTTTATGGCAAAGCCTTAAAAGCATAAGAACAGCATTAGTAATAGGTACCCTAACCATAATGGCAATGCTGCCGCCAGCGCTAGGCTTTGGAATAGCAGCCGGCTATTTCAAAGGGCGTGCCGATGACATTATTCAGTACATATATACAACTCTGACATCTATACCTGGGGTTTTGTTAATAGCTGCCGCAGTGTTAATGATGCAGGTGTATATAGATGCTCGTCCGGAGCTGTTTAGCACCGTAGCTTCAAGAGCCGATCTAAGGTTATTTATGCTTTGTCTTATTCTTGGGTTTACTGGTTGGGCGGGCTTGTGCCGCTTGCTTAGGGCCGAAACCTTAAAGCTGCGCGAACTTGAGTATGTACAGGCGGCTAGGGCGTTTGGTGTAAGCCACTGGCGCATAATGAGGCGTCATATTCTGCCAAACATAATGCATATAGTGCTAATAAGCATGGTAATAGAGTTTTCAGGCTTGGTGCTTTACGAGGCTGTGCTTTCTTATCTGGGTATAGGTGTAGATCCCAGCATGCATTCTTTTGGTACCATGATAGACGCTTCCAGGCTTGAAATGTCGCGTGACCCAATGATTTGGTGGAACCTACTGGGTGCATTTATATTTCTTTTAGTTCTTGTGCTGTCGGCTAATATTTTTGCCGATGCTGTGCAAATGGCATTTGATCCTAAAACCAGACGTTTTAAACCAAAAGTGGTCAGGAATATAGCATGAGTAACGTAATATCAGTGAAAGATTTGTCCGTTTCCGTGGCCACTGAAGATGGTGTGATACAGGCCGTTCAAGCGTTGGAGTTTGCAATTGACAGAGGGCAAACTTTTGCTCTGGTTGGTGAGTCTGGAAGCGGTAAAAGTATGACCGCGCTTGCACTTATACGGTTGTTACCCGATGCCGCCTGGCTTAAGTCAGGGTCAGTGCAGGTGGTGGGTGAAGCTCTTGATCATATGTCAGAAAAAGATATGCGTGAAGTGCGCGGAGCCCGAATAGGAATAGTGTTCCAAGAGCCAGCAAGTAGCCTAAATCCGGTTCTTACCGTGGGTCAGCAAATTGGGGAGGTATTACGCAGGCATACCAACCTTAAGGGCGCAGCAATTCTTGAGCAATCAATCTCATGGCTTAGTAGGGTTGGAATAAAAGATGCCAAAAAGCGTATAAATGATTATCCGTTTCAATTTTCTGGCGGGCAAAAGCAGCGTATTATGATTGCCATAGCGCTAGCTGCTGAGCCAGATCTTCTTGTAGCCGATGAGCCTACAACAGCGCTCGATGTAACAGTGCAAGCACAAATTCTTGAGTTGCTGGCACAGTTACAGGAAGAAATGGGGCTGGCCATACTACTTATTACGCACGATCTTACCGTAGTTAGACATGTGGCCGATTACGTAGCACTTATGAGGCATGGAAAGCTTTTGTTAACACAAAAAGCAGACGATTTTTTCACTATGCCCGCCCATGAGTATGCACAAGAGCTGTTAGCCGCAGTGCCAACGCTGGCCAAGCGTGGCAAGCCCTTATCTGCTAATGGGTTTTCTCAAGCTCATGCTAATACAGAGCAGAAACCAGCTGAAAGTCGTGGCAAACCACTATTAAGTGTTAAAAACCTTACGGTATCTTATACCCGCAAGTCGGGTTGGCTTCCATTCAAACGCGACTCTATAAATGTAGTTGATGGTGTGTCGTTTGAGCTTTATCCAGCGGAAACCCTAGCGCTGTTAGGCGAGTCTGGCTGTGGCAAAACTACTGTTGCCAAGTCTTTGGTAAGGTTGCACGACAAGCAAACCATGGTTAACGGTAAGGTCTACCTTGATGGGGTAAGCGTTTTAGACGCTCGTGGTGCAGGTTTGCAAGCTGTAAGAAGAAAAATGCAAATTGTTTTTCAAGACCCTTACTCTTCCCTTAATCCGCGTATGCCCGTAGGTGAAATTCTGGATGAAGGTTTAAGGTCACTAAAACCCGACATGTATGCGGAGTCACGTGATAAACTTGTGTCCGATTTATTAGACCGTGTTGGGCTTCCATCTAATACCAGAACACGTTATCCGCATGAGTTCTCTGGTGGGCAAAGGCAGCGCATAGCAATAGCACGCGCTCTTTCGCTTGAGCCGGCGGTATTAGTTTGCGATGAACCCACATCTGCCCTCGATGTATCGGTTCAGGCGCAGCTACTAGACCTGTTAAGAGAGCTGCAGCACGAGTATCATATTGCTTACTTATTCATAACGCATAACTTTGGCGTGGTTGAATACCTATCCGATCGCATAGCAATAATGGATAAGGGTAAAATAGTAGAAACAGGGGAAACAGTAAACCTGCTAAAAAACCCGCGGCATGAACAAACACAGCGTTTAATTTCAGCGGTACCGCGTTTGTAATTCCGGACTCTTTATGGCGTTAAAAGTATTCGATCTCAAGTGTAATCAAGGGCACGTATTTGAAGGCTGGTTTAATACTTCCGTGCCACTTGACGAACAAATAGGGCAGGGCATGTTAGAGTGCCCGGTATGTGGTAGTAAAACTCTAGAGCGCCAGCTGTCGGCATCTCGCATTAATACAAGCAAAACATCTTCTGCTGCTATGTCAGAAGATGTTTCTACCCAACCGTCTAACGAGGTAATGGCACCATCTTCAGAGCAGGTTCAGCAGCTGCAAGCGCAAGTGCTTACCTACATGAGGCAAATGGTTAAAAAATCTGAAAATGTAGGTAATCGTTTTGCCGATGAAGCATTAAAAATGCACAGAGGCGAGTCTAAAGAACGACCCATCAGAGGTACGGCTACGGTTGAAGAGCGTCAAGAACTGGCAGAAGAGGGCGTGTCTGTTATGCCACTGCCCGACTTCCTTGACGATGACAAGCTGCAGTAACACGATGCAGCTATTAAGAGTTTAAACGCGACTGCGGTACTCGTTAGTGCGGGTGTCAATTTCTATTTTGTCACCAATGTTGCAAAACAGTGGTACCAATATAGTGAAGTTATTACCAACCTGTGCGGGTTTGGTAACTTTTCCAGAAGTATCGCCCCTAACGCCTGGTTCGGTATATATAATTTCGCGCACAATAACATTTGGAAGGTTTACAGATATTGGGGTGCCATCGTAGAACACAACCTGTGCTTCCATACCGTCTTCAAGGTAGTTAAGCGCATCGCCCATGTTATCGGCTTCTATTTCGTACTGGTTGTAATCGCTGTCCATAAACACATACATCGGGTCGGCAAAGTATGAGTATTGGCAGTCTTTGTATTCCAGAATAACAGTTTCAAGCTTTTCATCAGCTTTGTATACAGCTTCGCTAGGAGCGCCGCTAAGCAAGTTTTTAAACTTGAATTTGACTACTGCAGTATTACGTCCAGATTTATTGTATTCAGCACGCTGTACTACTAATGGGTTGCCATCAATAATTACCACGTTGCCAGTGCGTATGTCCTGAGCTGTTTTCATGTTTCCTCTTCAAGAAAAAGTTGCGTTATTTTAGCCTTTTGTTCAGTTCTTGTGAGCAATAGCTCACAAGATTAGATGCCAAATCAGTTTGTTGTGCTAAACAATTGCTGTAACGTACAGATTCTTCTTTCCATAGCTGAAAGTTGTCATTAGATAACAAGCATTTTAAGTTTGCTTCAAACTCTGTTTTAGAGGCTGTATTCCACTGCATTATTAATTGTTTAATATGTTTTGAATAATTAGTGGTATTAAGAAAAGCCTGTAGCTTTATTAGGTTAGCATTTTCTGCTTGTATATAAGGCTGCCATATCATTGGACGTGCAGCCCATATAGCACGTATAAATGAGTCCTCACCTCGTACTAGGTTAATATCGGCGCTCCATAATACTTTATCGAAATCATCCTGAGATACATATTTAGCTTTGTGTATAAAAACATGGCTATTATTTGTATATATGGTTTTTAGTGCTTTCTTATGAGCATTAAATACACCTTCTGGTGCAATTATTAAAGCCTTGTTGTTGGTTGCTACAAGTGCGTTAACTAGGCTTTGCACAGGTGCCTCGGGATAACAGAATAAAAATACAACCAAGGCTCCATTATTCACAGCACTTATGGCTTTGGAACTAATACCTAGCTCTTTAAGAAGTCTTATTTTATTTGCTGGTTTTGCTTGCCACTGTATACGGTTTTTTATGGTGTCAGGTTCTTTAATTAAACCACCGGTTTTTGGGCTAAAACCTGGCATAAAAAACGTTTTACTTATGCCTTGTGGTTGTGGCGATGGTTGTAAGTGAAAATTTTCTACCCATTTTTCGGCACTTAGATATTCCAGATTTATCCAAACTCGCTTATGGGCTTTTATTGCTTGCTTGATTTCCGGCTGTAACTCACAGCCAAAGGTTTCTATGACTACGCTATAAGGGGTGTATTCTTTTACATTATTTTGCCAGTGAACTACGTTTACACCAGCTAGTTTTTGAGACAAAGAAACTGTGTAATTAGGTTCTATTTTTGATAGAACATTGGGCTTATCTACCCATAGTCTAACTTTATGATTTTTAGCAAGGTTTTTTGCTAGGCGCCAGCTAACGCCTATGTCGCCATAGTTATCAATAACCTGGCAAAAAATATCAAAAGAAATATGCTGCATAAATTAAAACCGGCCCAGAGGGCCGGTTTGTTAATCAGTTAAATGCCTACTGAATCGGCTATTTCCTGATATTCTTCGATTTGATCGAAGTTCATGTAACGATAGATATCTTCGCTGCTAGCATCAATTACGCCCATAAACGATAGGTATTCCTCTTTGGTAGGTATACGTCCTAGTTTTGAGCATATGGCTGCTAGTTCGGCAGACCCCAAGAACACGTTAGCATTTTTACCCAGACGGTTAGGGAAGTTACGTGTACTGGTAGACATAACGGTTGCGCCCTCGCGTACGCGCGCCTGGTTACCCATACATAAAGAGCATCCGGGCATTTCCATAC
>JAJYRX010000060.1 GCA_021793875.1 Pseudomonadota bacterium | reverse complement strand
TGAATAAAGCCATACTAGAACTAGGTAAAAGCTATGGGCAGAAAATGGTAATAGAATTACCTTCGTACCCAGTTATTGCTATATCTGCTGTTGTGGTTTTAATGTTATGCGCTATGGCTGCCAGGTGGTCGGTTAGTAGGCACACTCACCTATGAGCATCGGCCTCAATACGCTTGCGGCTTTGGTTGTTAACGCTCATTAAAATGCCGCTGGCTATGCCCAACACAAGCAATGCTGTACCGCCATAACTAAGAAATGGCAAAGGTACACCTACTACAGGAAGCATTCCGGTAACCATACCTACGTTTACAAACACGTAAACAAAAATCATCATAGAAAGCGCGCCTGCAAGCAGACGGCTGAACTGTGTTTTGGCATTAGCAGAAATGGTTAGCCCACGAGCCACCAACAAAGCATAAAGGCCTATTAGAATAAGGCCACCATACAGTCCGAACTCTTCAGCATAAACAGCAAAAATAAAGTCTGTGGTGCGCTCAGGAATGAAATCAAGGTGTGCCTGAGTACCCATCATGTAGCCCTTACCGTAAACCCCTCCCGAACCCACAGCTATCATGGACTGTATTGTGTGAAAGCCCTTTCCTAGCGGATCAGAACTAGGGTCAAGCAAAGTACATACCCTATGTTTTTGATAGTCGCGCAAGAACATCCAGTCGAAATCGGGCGCACAAATAATGTCTTGATACCAGCTAAGCACCGAAACAGAAAGAACAATTAAAACCAGAGCTGGTATTAACAGCCAGAATGAAAGACCAGCAAAATATATTATGCAAAGGCCAGCAACAAATACCAGCAACGCAGTACCAAGGTCGGGCTGCAAAACAATAAGCACAAAGGGTATGCCTAACAAAACCACGGCTACTAAGAAATCTAGCAAATTCATGCGTGATTGGTTTTTGTGAAAATACCAGGCCAGCATAAGTGGTACGGCTATTTTCATAATTTCAGATGGCTGTATTCGGCCTATTCCGAGGTTTAACCAACGTGTGGCCCCCTTACTGGTTTCACCGAAAAACATAACCGCCAGCAATAACACCAGACCAATAGCGTATACCCAAGGAGCGAGACGCAAGTAGACCTTACCCGGAATTAGGGCCGCAACCCACATGAAAACAAATGCTATGGCGTAATTACGCAGCTGATCTGCAAAACGCCAGTCGGTACTACCAACAGCCGAATGCATAAGCACCATGCCAATAAAGGCTAGAAGACATAACAAGATTAGTAGCGGTAGATCAAACGCGCCAAAGGCATAAGCCACCCAGCGTAATATTCGTTTCATGGGGCCTCCTGCACGGCTTCATGGTTAAGCCAATAATCAAACACATGGCGTGCTACAGGAGCAGCAACGGTAGCGCCCCAACCCCCATTCTCAACAATTAGCGCAAGTGCAATTTGCGGATCATCGGCCGGAGCATAAGCCATAAACAAAGCATGATCTCGCAAACGTTCGTTTATGACTTGCGCATCGTATTTTGCCCCGCGCAGGCTGAAAACCTGGGCTGTACCTGTTTTACCTGCAGCTTTATATTTCACTCCCTGAAAAGAGCGTCGCGCCGTGCCTTTAATAGTTACGTCTACCAAGGCATTTTTTATTATCTCTATGTTTTCTGGCTTAAGATCTATTACATGTGATGGCTTGGTAATGGTGTCTTTAAATTCGCCACTTTTTGTGTCTTGCACCTTGCGCACCAAATGCGGAGTCATATATACACCGTTATTTGCGAGTACTGCAGTAGCCTGTGCCAATTGCAGCAAAGTAAACGCGTTATAACCTTGACCTACGGCCACCGACACCGTTTCACCGGTATACCAACGCTGCTGCTCCGGATCTTTATAGTTTTGTTTCTTCCAGTCTGTAGAAGGCAGCACACCGCGACGCTCACCATCAAGGTCAATGCCGGTTAGCTGACCAAAGCCAAACTGTTTGCTGAAATCGTGTAGTGCGTTAACGCCAATTTCTGGTCCAAGCGAGTAAAAATAGGTGTCAGACGACACAACCAAAGCCTTATGCATATCGGTTGAACCGTAAGCCGCCCCTCCTGCATTGCGGAAACGTTGCCCAGCTAGTTCAAAATATCCCGGATCGTAAATTTTTTCGCTGGCGCTACGTTTTCCCATTTCTAAAGCAGCCAGAGCTACAAACGGCTTGTATGTTGAGCCTATTGGGTATGTTCCATATAAGGGGCGGTTAATTAATGGGTGGTCGGGAGATTCATTTAGCTTACGCCAGTTTTCTACATCTATGCCGTCTATAAACAAGTTGGGATCAAAAGAAGGTGCCGATACAAAGGCAAGTACCTCACCTGTTTTAGGATCTATTGCTACAAGTGCACCGCGCCGTTCAGCAAACAGTTTTTCTGCCTCTTTCTGCAGACCCAGATCAATAGATAACATAAGGTTTGAACCAGGTTCTGGAGCTATTCGACTTAACGTGCGAACCGGCCTACCTGATGCGGTAACTTCTACCTCTTCTATGCCAGTTTTACCGTGTAGCATGTGCTCCCAGGTTTTTTCTATGCCCTTTTTACCTATTATGTCTGTGCCTCTGTAGTTTCCAAGCAAACCTTGCTCTTCAAGGTTAGTAAGGTCTTCTTCAGATATACGCCCCACATAGCCTATAACATGGGCGGCTGTTTCACCTTGTGGGTATTCGCGCACCCATCTTGCCCTTATCTCAACCCCCGGAAATTTCCAGGAATGGGCGGCAAACCATGAGGCTTCTATGTCGTTCAAGTTTTTACGTAATAAAACCTGTTTATAGCGGCCGCTGCTGCGCACATTATTCATAAATCGTTTGCGTTCGCTTTCGCTTATGTAAACTAGCTCACCAAGGTTATCTAACAGATCTTCTAGATTTTGCTTAATATGTGCCGGCGTAACTACAAGCGTGTAGTCGCGATAGTTACGCGCAAGAACCTCTCCATTACGGTCGGTTATTTCACCACGCCGCGGTGCTATTGGTACAACAGCAATGCGATTTTGATCGGCCCTGGCAGCCAAACCCTCATAACGCACCACTTGCAAGTACCACAGACGGGCTCCCAACAAGCCAAAGCAAAGCAAGGCTAATAGGCCTGCCACCCATATACGCAACACCAGACGACGGCGCAGTTGATGTGATGTGCTCTTGAACTCGAACATTTATTTATCTAACCACCCGAGGCATCTGCTTCGGCTCGCCTGCGCTGTGGCAACAACAAAATAAGGTCGGCAAAAGGCCATAGTGCAGCAGTTAAAAGTGCTGACCATAACCAGCTCCAGCCCAACCATTCCCCAAGCAGCCATGATTGCAAAATTGCTGACACCCCAAAGCTGGCAATTAGAATTGGAATAATATGAAACGCCTGTATAACCACACTAAAGCGCAACATACGCCTGCTTAAGGCTAGCACCCCGTAAGCTGCAAGAATATATGACAAGGCCTGTGCGCCCATTAACCCGGTGTCGTGCACATCCATAAGAATACCGAATATAAAGGCTGTAAGCAGGCTTATTCTATGGGTTTCGTGTAAACACCAAAACAATATGCAAACAAGCAGAATATCGGGCGCCGGAGCCCACATACGCCACGGCAACAGGGAAACCATCCAAACTAGAATTACGCTAGCCCATATAAAAGCTGTGCTTGAATGCTGTTTAAATGGCGAGTCGTCAACCGGCTGCAATGATGATAATGAAGATGCGCGGTTGTTTAGGCCAGAATATTCTTTGTGTACCTGTTTATTGGACATGACTTTGATCCAGGGACTCGGTTTCAGCCATATCACCTAACTGATGTTGGGAATCGTCTAACCTTAGCACCAAGAAGTGGCGATACCGTTCTGGGTGTGATAATGGTGTAGCCAGAGCCTTGGTAAAGCCAGATGCGTTATCGTGTTCTACCGATTCAACTTTTG
This sequence comes from Pseudomonadota bacterium, assembly GCA_021793875.1. Lineage (GTDB taxonomy): Bacteria > Pseudomonadota > Gammaproteobacteria > Burkholderiales > Burkholderiaceae_B > JAJYRX01. Next base: position 4,081 of record JAJYRX010000060.1, on the reverse strand, counting down.
CTACAGGTAAGCCTGCTGGAAACAGCCCACCTATTCCACTGGTTATTAAAGTGTCACCAGCTTCTACATCTACACTAGAAGATTGGTAATGCTCTTCTATTTTGCCTGATACATTGCCACCAAATGCAATTAGACGCAGACCGTTGCGTAACACCTGCACCGGTATGGAAACCTTTTCGTCGGTTAGCATGGCGGCTTCAGAAGTGTATGGCGTTACCCTTACTATTTGGCCCACTACACCGCCTTCATCTATTACTGGCATGCCAGCCTGAATACCACTTATAGAACCCTTATTAAAAACTAAGTGCTGGTTAAATGAATTTGGAGTTTCATATAGCACTTCTACTGCTATTACATGCTGGGTAACGGTATCGGATACATTTAGCAAGCGGCGCAACTGTTCGTTTTCAGCACGTAACTGAGCAGCATGTGTTGATAGCTGTGCTAGTTCGGTACGCTGCCGTTGTAATGCTTCCTTTTCGGAGCGTACTCTTGAAGCCGCGTTATTCCAGCTGCTTATGTGCTCGTAGAGATCGCGAGGGGCAAACATAACACGTTGGAACGGGTATATAGCAACAGACACACCCTGACGCACCGGCTCTAATACAGACCAGCGTGCGTCAGTTATTAAAAGGGCAACTGACAAAACCAGCAATACAAAAAGCCTTAGTTCTGCAGCTGGCCCCCGTTTAAACAGCTTCAGGTTGCCCGATTCTTGCATTAATTACTAGTCGTAAATGAATACCGAACCCAGACGCTCAAGATGTTCTAGTGCTTCCCCACAACCACGTACTACACAGGTGAGGGGATCTTCTGCAACCACTACCGGCAAGCCGGTTTCTTCTTGAAGAAGACGGTCTAGATCGCTAAGAAGCGCACCACCACCAGTAAGAGCTATACCTTTATCGGTGATATCGGCACCAAGCTCGGGGGGAGTTTGTTCCAGGGCAGTGGTTACAGCAGATACTATCTGGTTAAGCGGATCGGTAAGGGATTCTAGTATTTCGTTACTGGAAACAGTGAATGTACGTGGCACACCTTCGGAGAGGTTGCGGCCCTTTACTTCTATTTCACGTACTTCTGAACCAGGAAACGCGGAACCTATTTCCTTTTTGATTAGTTCAGCGGTTGGTTCGCCTATTAGCATGCCGTAATTACGGCGTATGTAATTTATTATGGCTTCGTCAAATTTGTCACCACCTACACGCACCGAACCTTTGTAAACCATGCCACCAAGCGATATAACAGCCACTTCGGTGGTACCACCGCCGATATCGACAACCATAGACCCACTGGCATCGGATACAGCTAAGCCGGCGCCAATAGCAGCGGCCATAGGTTCTTCAATTAGGTAAACCTGGCTTGCGCCAGCACCAAGTGCTGACTCGCGTATTGCGCGACGCTCTACCTGTGTGGAACCACAGGGAACACAAACTATGATGCGAGGACTAGGAGCAAACATGCTTCTGGGATGCACCATGCGGATAAACTGTTTGAGCATTTGCTCGGTTACGGTGAAATCGGCAATAACGCCATCTTTCATGGGCCGTATTGCTTCTATATTGCCTGGAACCCTACCAAGCATTTGCTTGGCTTCTTGGCCCACAGCTTGGATAATGCGTCTTCCATTATGAGCACCGTCGTGGCGTATGGCAACTACAGATGGTTCATCCAGAACTATGCCCTTGCCGCGAACATAAATTAGCGTATTGGCGGTACCAAGGTCTATCGCCATATCGCTTGAAAAATAACTACGAAGGACTCCGAACATGAGCGGCTCTGTATTTAAAAAAGATTAAACCGTCTATGATAACTTATAATTACTTGTTTACAGGCTAAACCTAAGTATTATTAGTATGGCAATCACAGAACAAGACATTACCCGGTTAACGCAGCTGGCAAGCTTAGAGCTTAATTCAGCAGAAATTAAGCGTACAACCGACGAACTAAGCGGCATTTTAACTCTAATTGACACAATAAAGGCAGCTAATACAGAAGGCGCTAGCCCTATGTCGCACCCGCTATGCGGAAAGCAAACTGTTAGCCTGCGCTTGCGCCCCGACGAGGCCAAGGCTGCAGCTACTGCAGAACAACGTGACCAGCTCATGAGCAATGCTCCGGCAAGCTCTGAAGGCTTGTTTTTAGTACCTACCGTAATTGAATAGTCGATGACAAACCCAATACATGCAGAATTTGATGGCATTGAGTCGCTATCTAAGGCGCTTCAATCAGGCCAAGTAAGCGCAAAAGAAGTAGCTAACAGCGCTTTAAAACACCTTGATAAGCACGAAAACCTTAATGCCTTCTTGCACATAAACCCCAAACTAACACTACAGCAGGCCGAAGCAGCTGACGCTCTTATAAAGCAAGGGAAAGCAGGCCCATTAACTGGCATACCAATTGCCCACAAAGATGTACTAGTAACCAAGGGCTGGCGCACTACTGCTGCAAGCAAAATGCTGGCCAATTACGTTAGCCCATTTGATGCTACTGTGGTACAAAAATTGCAACAAAATGGTGCCGTGTCACTAGGCAAACTAAACTGCGATGAATTTGCAATGGGCTCAGGCAGCGAGTACTCGGCATTTGGTTCAGTAAAAAACCCGTGGAATCCTGAATACATACCTGGTGGCTCCTCTGGCGGTTCAGCTGCAGCGGTGGCAAGTAGCCTGGTAATGTCGGCAACCGCTACAGACACTGGTGGTTCTATAAGGCAGCCAGCATCTATGTGTGGCGTTAGCGGTATAAAACCTACATATGGAACCGTGTCACGCTATGGCGTTATCGCTCTTGGATCAAGCCTGGAGCAAGCTGGCCCAATGGCTAGAAGCGCTAAAGATCTCGTACTCATGCTAGATGCCATGAGCGGATTCGACGAGCTAGACTCCACTAGCCTGCAAAACTGCGATACAGAACCCAACAAACCTGGACGTGTTCAGAAACAATTTATAAACATACAGCAACAGCTGGCTAACAATTCTGATAAGCCTATGCAGGGTTTGCGAGTTGGCATACCGTCTGAATTTTTCGACGCAAACCTGTGCTCCGACACAGCAGAACAAGTAAACAATGCCATTAAACAGTTTGAAGAACTAGGTGCAACACTGGTAGAAATTAACCTGCCACATACCAATCACCTTGTGGCCACTTACTATGTGTTGTCTTGTGCCGAAGCTTCAACCAACCTATCACGCTACGATGGTGTTCATTTTGGTTACCGAGCTCCAGAATATACAGACCTGCAAAGCCTTATAAGTAAATCGCGTAGCCAGGGTTTTGGGCCCGAGGTAAAGCGGCGCATACTTCTAGGCACATATGCCTTGTCACACGGATACTACGACGCCTATTACCTGAAGGCGCAAAGCATGCGTCGTCTCATTAGTGACGACTTCCGTATAGCACTGGAAGACAAATGCGATTTAATAGCAGGCCCTGTGGCTCCCAACGCCGCACGTAAAATAGGCGAATCCAGTAATACACAAGACTGGCAATCTGACATATTCACTGTGGGTGCAAACCTTGCCGGCCTTCCCGCATTATCCATACCATGCGGGTTCACCAGCACGGGCAACCTGCCTATTGGCCTACAGCTTATTGGTAATTATTTCGCTGAAGGGCAGTTGCTGGCAATTGCAGATTGCTACCAAAACGTAACCAATTGGCATAACCGCAAACCGGAAACGCAATAATGGAATGGGAAATTGTTATAGGGCTGGAAACACACGTTCAGCTTACTACCAAATCTAAAATATTTTCGTCCAGCAGCACCAGTTACGGCGCTATTCCAAATAGCCAGGCCAGTGCTACCGATATGGCGTTACCGGGCACATTGCCAGTAATGAACCGTGGAGCGGTAGAACGGGCCATACAGTTTGGGTTGGCTGTTGGGGCCGAAATAGCACCGGTATCGGTGTTTGATCGCAAAAACTACTTCTACCCCGACCTACCAAAAAACTATCAAATAAGCCAGTTTGAGCTTCCCATACTTATAGGCGGAAGCCTAACGTATTTTGTTGGCGACCAGGAAAAAACGCTACAGCTAACTCGCGCTCACCTGGAAGAAGACGCCGGCAAGTCGCTG
>JAJYRX010000059.1 GCA_021793875.1 Pseudomonadota bacterium | reverse complement strand
GGGAAGGGCTATGGAGCCTTGATATAAAAGAGGGCCGTATATCTTCCATAACCCCATGGCAGCCTGACAGCAATACATCTAGTGACCTGGTTGAGCAAGCTGGCACAATAAATGCTAATGGTGGAATGCTTTTACCACCATTTGTTGAGCCTCACGTGCACCTAGATAGCACACAAACTGCTGGGCAACCAGAATGGAACCGCTCAGGAACGTTGTTTGAAGGCATAGAGCGCTGGGCACAGCGCAAGCCTATGCTTACTCACAATGATGTAAAGCAGCGCGCTATGCAAACAATAAAGTGGCAAATAGCTCATGGAGTTCAGTATATACGCTCTCATGTAGATGTTTCTGACCACAGCCTGGTAGCGTTAAAAGCAATGCTTGAGCTGCGTGAGGAAATCTCTAACTGGGTAGATCTCCAAATAGTGGCATTTCCACAAGAGGGAATATTATCATTCGATGGTGGTCCTGAGCTTATGGAAGAGGCTATGCGCTTGGGTGCCGATGTTGTAGGTGGTATTCCGCACTTTGAATTCACGCGCGAGCTTGGTGTTCAGTCAATGCACGATGCTTTTAACCTGGCATTAAAGTACGACAAGCCTATAGATATACATTGTGACGAAACAGACGACGAGCAATCTAGGTTTCTTGAAACTGTTGCTATGTTAGCTCATACAAATGGGTTGGGAAGCAGGGTTACAGCTAGTCATACAACTGCTATGCACAGCTATAACGGGGCTTATACTTCTCGTTTGATGCGATTGCTTAAGCTATCAAATATTAACTTTATTGCTAATCCGCTAATAAATATACATTTGCAGGGGCGCTTCGACACTTATCCCAAGCGTCGTGGAATGACTCGTGTTCCAGAGCTGCTTAAAGCAGGCTTAAACGTATGTTTTGGGCATGACGATGTATTTGACCCCTGGTACCCGTTAGGTATAGGTAAACCTCTTCAAGTGCTGCATATGGGTATGCACATTACCCAAATGATGGGGTTCGACCAACTTAATAATGGTCTTGCCTTAATAACCGACAACAGCGCAAAAGCTCTAGGTATTACCAATTATGGAATAGAGCAGGGTAAGCCTGCTCGGTTTATTATTTTGCCAGCTGAGAATGGCTTTGAGGCTATTAGACGACAGGTTGATACTCTGTATTCTGTGCGTGACGGTAAGGTAATAGCCAGCACAAAGCCATCCAATTCGAATATATTTCTAAACGGACAGGCTGAACAAATAAGCTTTAGACGTAGCTAGTGCGTTGATGCAAGTGCTTTGGCAAGTTCATGCTTAGATTGGTCCCAGCCTGTTTTTGGTATAACCATGTTGGTTGGGTCTTGCACCTCTGAAAGTCGCCTACATAACTCTATTGCCGGGTCTTCATTATCATTCAAATGAATACCTTGGGTCATGGTAATGTAAGAGCATTCGAAGCTTCCCCCGCCTGCCAAAAGTATCATGCCACTAGGTGCATCATCATTTATTAAAGCTAGCAAACCCTTACTAACTTTTTCAGGTGTTAATACGTTATTTGCCTCTTCGGGTAGAAGGCCTTGCGTCATGGCAGTAAGGGCTGTAGGAGCTAGGCAGTTAACCTTTATGTTGTAGCGGTCACCCTCTTCAAGTAGTGTTTGCATAAGGCCAACAAGAGCCATTTTTGCTGCTCCGTAGTTAGACTGGCCAAAGTTGCCGAAGAGCCCGGACGACGAGGTGGTCATTACTATACGGCCATAGTTTTGCTCGCGCATTTGATCCCACACTGCTTTTGTAGCATGGACTGCACCCATCAGGTGGACATCGATTATAGTGCGCCAGTCTTCTAAAGGCATTTTGGCAAAAGTCCTGTCACGCAAAACTCCGGCATTGTTTATAAGAACATCTATTCGACCTAACAGTTTGATGGTTTCTTCCGCCATGGACTGCATGTCTTCAAACTTACTGACATCACCTTTAATGCCAACAGCTTTGCCTCCTGAATTATTAATTTCTTTGGCTACGTCAAATGCTGCGTCCCCTATGTCATTAATAACTACATGTGCTCCAAGGCGTGCAAGCTCCAAGGCATGACTACGCCCTAAGCCGTTGCCAGCGCCGGTTACTATGCATACTTTATTTGTAAGAGGTGTTGTGTACATATGGCTTTACCGTAAGTATTTGTTAGTATCAGCAGGCACCATAGCATATTAGACTTGGTTGCTGCTTTTTGCCCCCTTGAAAATATTACGTTTGTCCCCAAGTATTGGCACATAAAGGCCAGTTAGGCAGATTATTAAATTTGTTAAACCATAAATTACGTTGCACAGGTAAACCATGAGCCAGTCAGATAAAACCGTCTCTGCCTCCCAAACTATGGGCTTCCAGGCAGAAGTAAAACAGTTGCTACACTTAATGATCCACTCTCTTTACAGTAATAAAGAAATATTTTTACGAGAGTTGGTTTCCAATGCTTCTGATGCGTGTGACAAGCTAAGGTTTGAAGCGCTTGATAATCCCGATCTTTTTGAAGGTGATACTGATCTGCGCATAAGAGTTGAGTTTGATCAAGAACAGCGCACCATAACCATTTCCGATAATGGTATTGGTATGTCTCATGAAGAGGTCATTAATAATCTGGGAACAATAGCCAGATCCGGTACAAAAGAGTTTTTTTCTAACCTTACCGGTGATAAGCAAAAAGACGCCCAGTTAATAGGGCAGTTTGGGGTAGGGTTTTACTCATCTTTTATAGTTGCTGAGCATGTAAGTGTGTTTACTCGTAGAGCAGGTTTGCCCGAAACAGATGCGGTACTGTGGGAGAGTGATGGTCAGGGTGAGTTTTCTGTAACTAAGGTAGAAAAGGCTGATCGAGGAACTGCCGTAACACTCAAACTGCGCGAAGAAGAGGATGAGTTCTTAAGCGGCTGGAAATTACGCGAAGTACTTCGTCGTTATTCTGATCACATATCGTTGCCTGTTCAAATGCTAAAAGAAGAATGGAACGACGAGAAGTCAGAAATGGTTGTAACCACCGAGTGGGAAGCGATAAACCAGGCAAGCGCTCTCTGGACACGTCCACGTCAAGAAATAAGTGACGATCAGTACAAAGACTTTTACAAGCATATCTCGCATGATTACGAAGACCCGCTTGCGTGGACGCATAATAAGGTAGAAGGGCGTAGCGAATATACACAACTTCTGTTTATTCCCGGACGTGCGCCGCTTGACCTTTACGACCGTGAAATGCGTAGAGGAGTAAAGCTTTACGTTAAGCGTGTGTTTATTATGGACGATGCTGAGCAGTTGCTTCCTGCGTATTTACGCTTTGTTCGTGGCGTTATAGATAGTTCCGATCTGCCGCTTAACGTTTCACGCGAAATCTTACAGGAAAGCAGAGATGTACGCTCTATACGCGAGGGCAGTACTAAGCGGGTACTATCGTTAATTGAAAGTATTACAGAAGACACTGAAAAATATGCCAATTTCTGGTCGCAGTTCGGGGCGGTGTTGAAAGAAGGTGTAGGTGAGGATATTTCTAATCAGCAGCGTATTGCATCGTTGCTCAGATTCGCATCTACACATAATGATAGCAGTGTGCAAAACGTATCCTTGGCTGATTACATAGGTCGCATGAAAGAAGGCCAGGACAAAATATATTATGTGACTGCTGAGTCATGGGAGGCTGCTAAAAATAGCCCTCATCTAGAGGTATTCCGCAAAAAAGGTATAGAGGTCATACTAATGTCAGACAGGGTAGACGAATGGATGATGTCTTTCCTGCGCGAGTTTGATGGCAAGTCTTTTGTTTCTGTAGCCAAAGGTGGCCTTGACCTCGAGAACATGGCCGATGAAGACGAGAAAAAGCATAGAGAAGAAATAGCCGAGCAATTTAAGCCTGTGATTGATAGGCTGAATAAGTCGCTCGATGGTCAGGTTAAAGAAGTTCGCGTTACTAGCCGCTTGGTTGACTCACCATCTTGTGTGGTTGTAGACGAACATGAGTTAAGCCCACACTTGGTGCGTATGCTTCAATCTGCTGGTCAAGATGTTCCCGATATGAAGCCTGTGCTTGAGATCAATCCTGAGCATGCTCTGGTGCAACGAATAAAAGATGAAAGCGATTCAGAGTTTGATGATTGGGCTCAGTTGTTGCTGGATCAGGCGTTGCTTGCTGAAGGAGCTAACCTTAAAGACCCAGCTAACTTTGTGAAAAGAATGAACCGCATGCTTATGGGCAGTTAAGCTCCCATAGCTTAGCGTCGGTTATGTAACGGGGCCAGTCAAAAGCTGGTCCCGGGTCTGTTTTACGTTGGGGTGCAATATGCTCATGCCCTTGTACTGCGGTAAGATTATGTTTTTGCCTAATAGCATGTGTAAGCGCTGCTAACACACTGTATTGCATGTGTGTGTATGGGATGTTGTCGGTACCTTCTAGTTCTATTCCTATAGAAAAGTCGTTGCAGTGATTCTTGTCGTTAAAGCTGGATACTCCTGCATGCCAAGCTCTTTTGTTGGTTGAAACAAACTGCGTTATATGGCCGTTTCGGTCTATCAGAAAATGTGCCGATACTTTTAGTTCGGCTATATTTTCAAACCATGCATGCAGGCTGGTATCAAGCTTATTTTGGAAGAAGTCTGATATATAAGGGCCACCAAACTGACCTGGAGGGAGGCTTATATTATGTATTACCAGAAGGTATGGGTCTAAATTGCATGGACGGTCATCAAAGTTTGGTGATGGCTTAAGGGAAATATTTTTAGTTGGTGTAAGCCACCCTCTGCAGTCCAGTACAAGGTCGCTTCTCATAGTGTGATTTTAGTTACGACCTATACTAGCGTGCTCTGAACTACACCAGGTTTTTCCATTGCTTAGAATAGCTTCAGATCTGGGTAGATATATTTGACAATGGGCACATCTAACCATGGGTTCAGGCGTGTCGGTACCAGACTTTTTATTACTGGTGTTACGAGCCTGCATGGCTTTACGAGCATTATGGTGAGTAAGAACGCGAGTTAATAATGCCATACCAACTATTATCAGCGTCCAGATTAAGTACTTCACATTAATTCCGATGAGTTTGATATTAGAACATCCAGAACAAAGCGGCTTCCTGTGTAGGCTAGCAGTACAAATGCAAACCCCGCAAGAGTCCATCTTAGTGCTATGCGTCCACGCCAACCTTGTTTATTCCGGCCCCATAGCAAAACCCCAAATGTACACCAAGATAACAACGTAAACACTGTTTTATGGTCTATAGGAGCTAAAGTGTGAGATATACGCATAGATACCATTGCACCAGTAAATACTGTTAGTGTCAGTACAGCAAAACCTATTTTTATAAGCTGAAAGAGCAAGCGTTCTTGCACTAAAAGAGCAGGCATAGAATCTAGTGCCTGATCTAGAAGTGTACGTTTGTGTGCTTCTGCAATTGGTCTATGAAGATGCTTATCGAGCATAGCCATTAGAATTGCATGCATTGCTGCAATTGCTGTTATGCCATAAGCTAAAAATGCGATAATAAGATGTATGCGCAGTAGTTCATTATTGGCATGGTTAACTATATGACCGTATGGAAATACAGATGCCAAAAGGCTTACGAATGACCCAGCAGGTAGCAGTATAAGAAGTAGGCCTTCAGATCGTATGTGCATGCTTTGGAACCAGAAAAGTATCATTCCTAAGCATATGGCTGCAGATAGTGCTATTGCCCAACCAAGGTATAAATGACCATTGGGAAATATACTGCTAGTTACTGCTGCTATGTGTATGGCTATTACTCCGGCAAATGCAGCTCGCGAAGGCACATCGAGCTTTGCCTGCGATTGCCCTTTGGCCGTCTGTAGCCAAAACCAGAGTCCCAGCACGGCGTAGGCCACAGTAGCGGCTAAGTGAAATACAATGTTTGCAGACATACCGTCCTAGTAACCGTTTAATCGGTTGAGTTAAATGTACATTACCTTTATTTTAATAGGTCTGTACTACATCAACCAGTATAAGTGAAGTTTTTATGCTTGATAACCTGACCCAGCGTTTAACCCGAGTCGTCAAAACCATGCGCGGCCAGGCGCGACTTACAGAAAGCAACACAAAAGATATGTTGCGTGAAGTGCGCATGGCTCTACTAGAGGCCGACGTAGCACTTCCTGTTGTACGTGAGTTCGTTGCCAAGGTCCGCGATCAGGCTCTGGGCGAACAGGTGGCCGATAGTCTGAATCCTGGTCAGGCCTTGGTTGGCGTTGTACATAAAGAACTCACTAATCTTATGGGCGCCGATCTCGGCGACTACTCTAGTGATTTATCACTTGCCACCCAGCCTCCTGCCATAATATTAATGGCCGGTTTACAAGGTGCTGGTAAAACCACCACCACTGGTAAGTTGGCCAAATGGCTGGTTAGTGGTAACCATTCTCAAGGTGGCCGTAAAAGTGGTAAGAAGAAAGTTCTGGTGGTTAGCGCCGACGTATACAGACCGGCAGCTATAGACCAGCTAGAAATGGTTGCGCAACAGGCAGGTGTAGATTTTTTCCCATCGAGTTCCACCGAAACCCCACAGCAAATTGCACTTAAAGCTCTAGACCACGCGAAAAGGCATCATTACGATGTTCTTATAGTAGACACTGCTGGTCGGTTAGGTATAGACGAAAGCATGATGCAAGAAATAAGTGCCTTGCATAATACTTTACAGCCAATAGAGACACTGTTTGTAGTAGATGCAATGCAGGGTCAAGATGCCGTCAATGTTGCCAAGGCATTCGGAGAAGCGTTGCCGTTAACTGGTGTGGTTCTCACCAAGTTAGACGGTGACTCTCGTGGTGGTGCGGCCTTATCAGTAAGGCATATAACTGGTAAACCATTAAAGTTTGTAGGTGTATCCGAAAAACTTGATGGTCTAGAGGCTTTCGACCCAGAGCGTATGGCCCAGCGTATCCTAGGAATGGGCGATATAGTATCGTTAGTAGAGCAGGCCCAGCGCACTATTGATGTTTCCGAAGCCGAAAAAATGGCCAAGCGCATTAAGTCTGGTCAAAAGTTTGATCTTAACGACTTCCGCGATCAGCTTCAGCAAGTGCGAAAAATGGGTGATATTTCAAGCTTGTTGGGGAAGTTGCCAGCGCAGTTTGCTCAGGCCGCTGGCCAAATTCAAGGTGACCAGGCAGAAAAACAATTGCGCCGTACTGAGGGAATTCTTAACTCTATGACCCCATTAGAGCGTTCAAAGCCAGAAATACTTAAAGCATCACGTAAAAGGCGTATAGCAGCTGGAGCAGGCGTTTCAGTCCAGGAGGTGAATCGCGTACTTAATCAGTTTAACGACATGCAAGGCATGATGAAAAAGCTGAAAAAGGGCGGTATGGGAAAAATGATGCGTTCTATGGGCGGTTTAGCAGGCCTTGCAGGAAAAGGTTTTGGGGGCTTTAGACGCTAAGTAGTGTATTGGTTAGCCGCCCCCCACGGCAATAACAATTTCTATTACATCGCCTTCCTTAACGTTGGTGATGCTATGCTGGCTTTTGGGAACAATCTCGCCATTTAGTTCAACGGCAAGACGTTGACCAGCGTGACCTAGATGTTCAAGAAGCTGATGTACCGACATGGTACCGTCTATGGTTTTTGGTTCGCCATTTATGGTTATATTCATGTTTGTACCTTTGTAAAAATCAAATCCCATACCCCATGCCCAAGGCGTATCCCACGTTGTTCAAACTTTGTCAGGGGCCTATAGTCTGGTCGTGGGGCATAGTTGTCATATTTATTATTTAGCTGTGAGCAGTTTCCTAAAACTCTTAGCATTTGTTCGGCATAGTTTTCCCAATCGGTGGCACAGTGTAGGTAACCACCTACTGCTATCTTCTTTGCCAGAAGGTTTACAAAGTCGTCTTGTATCAAACGCCTTTTATGGTGTCGTTTTTTAGGCCATGGATCGGGAAAGAATATATGCACTCCTGCAAGGCTTTCATCCACAAGCATGTTTTGTATTACCTCTACAGCGTCATGTTGGATAATACGTATATTATTTAGCCCAGACTCATCAATTCGTTTTAACAGGGCTCCTACTCCGGAGTTAAAAACTTCTACT
>JAJYRX010000058.1 GCA_021793875.1 Pseudomonadota bacterium | reverse complement strand
ATCTCCTGCACCGTACATAACCGTTGGTATTCCCGCTTCTGCATACAAGCGAGCATCGGTATAAAGTGGTATTCCCATTGTTGTGACTTTTTCGCCTAAAACAGATTCTGCCTCGGTACAAATAATAGACGCTAAGTGTTTGCTTTTCATTGTTGGAATGAGAGGTTTTGCACGCAACACACCTTTGATTTCAACACTTATTCCAGTAAATGTATTAATAGAACTGTTGATTAGTGACCTCAGCTGATTTTCCACCTCGTCAATATCTTCTTCAGGTGTAATGCGCCTGTCTATGCGTAATGTCACCCTATCAGGAACAACATTGGTGTTTATGCCACCACTGATTAAGCCAATTACCAAGCTTGGATGGTCAATACCGTTGACATTACTTGGGTTTGCTAAAAGAGAATCTCCATACTCATACAAAACCTGCATTAACCCATTAGCTGCTCTTAGTGCATCATTTCCCGTTGCTGGCATGGCGGCATGACCTGACTTACCCTTAACTATGATCTCAAGGTGTAAACAACCATTCTGAGCAATAACCACCTGATACGAGAATGCGGGACATATGGCAAAGTCGGGTCTGGACAGCCCTTGCTGCAATATCCATTGAGGACCCAGCTCACCACCAGTTTCCTCATCATAAGTAAAGTGCAGCTCAACGATACCGTTTAAATTACTACCCACATGTTTTAAGGCTTTAAGAGCGAAAGCAAAGGTAGCAAAATCAGATTTCGACACAGCAACACCGCGTCCGTACATCCACCCATCTATACACTCAGCTGAATATGGGTCAACAGTCCAACCAGAGCCCGGAGCAACAGCATCACCATGAGCGTTCAAAGCAATAACCGGACCACCTTTACCAAATTTTTCACGCACAATTAGATTAACTATGGATTTCATTCCCGACTTAGCAACTATATTATTTGGAACAATATGTCGCTCAGCCTTGAAACCTAATTGATGTAGTAAGTCCGCAGTGAAATTTGCATGTGGCGCGCAATCTCCGGGTGGATTATTGGACGCTAGCTGTACTATTTTTGATAGAAACCTTACCTGCTTATCAAAATTATTATATATATAGCGTTCTAAACTTGCTTTTGTATTAGACTTTAGTGTTGTCGAAGTATTCAAACCCACATTTTACCCTTAAGCTTTAGTGCATGTAGTTGTATTTTAAATGCACGATAAGGTTAAATAATAAAAATTAACTACATTATTCTTATAAACAATTGGAGGAACCATGGAGCATCAACCACTAGACTTCAGCGGATACCCGCAAGAACCACACGGTGGCACACTTGTTAATCAGGTCGTACCCAAAGATAAAGTTGATGCTGAAATCGAGCGAGCACGATCTTTACCAAGCATAAGAGTAGACCTTGAAGCAATTATCACAATTGAAATGATAGCAACCGGAGTGTTATCGCCTAATCGTGGCTTCATGAATAAGTCAGATTACAGTTCAGTTCTTAAAACCGGACGTTTAAGCAACGGTACTATATGGCCTGTTCCCCTTAGTTTTGCCCCAATTGGTGATCGTAACCAGGAAACAATAAAAAATCTAAAAGTTGGTGATCAAGTTGCTCTTACTGATCAAAACAACAATCCAGTTGCAATACTAGATATTGAAGACCTATTCGATTACGACAAAAACGAACGTGCGCAACAGCTTTTTGGTACCACCGACCGTAACCACCCCGGTGTAGACTCCATATATAGACGTATGGGTGATACCTCTTTGGGTGGCACCCTACACTTACTAAAACGTGTAGATTGGGGCCCTTTTGAAAAGCTACGCCAAGAACCAATCGACACATGGAGAATGTTCTACGAAGAGCGAAAATACCGGTCAGTAGCTGGATTTATAACCGGTGCAAACCCACTACATCGTGGTCATGAGTATATACACCGCAATGCATTAGAGGAAATTGATGGTGTGTTCCTTCAACCTTTGGTTGAAATGGCTAAACGTGAATATGTAAGGCACGAATACAGAATGCTTGCATACAGAAACGTACTAGAAACGTACTACCCTAAAGACAGAGCAATGCTTGCACCACTTCGTGTAACATATATTTTTGCCGGGCCACGTGAAACTGTGCTGCACGCGCTAATAATGAAAAACTATGGCTGCACACATGCTCTAATAGGTCGAGATCACGCCGGGATAGGCAGCTTTTACGACAAGTACGCAAGTCATGGAATCTTTGATGAATTTACCCCAAAAGAGCTGGGGATAGATGTACGTCTATTCCACGAGGTGTTTTACTGCACCAGATGTCATAGCCATGCCACAACACAAACATGCCCCCACGATGAACGCTTCCGTCTTAACATATCTGGAACCGGCATAAGGGAAATGCTTAGACATGGCATAATGCCTCCAAAGGAGGTAGTACGTCCAGAATCAGCACTGGCTGGCATGCAAGGTGTACAACCAAAAGGCGTTGACGAATTTGGCGAAGGAACCCTGCCAGTTGCAAAAGTCATAAACAGCATGTTTCCGTTCTATAAGAAATACTCAAGACTTGGCGGTGCAACGCGCCCAGTAGAACTGCAAGATGACGAATTAACAGTAAGAGACCTAGAAATTGCAAGTCTTGATGCAAGAACTCATTCCGGTGAAATATATAACTCTATATATAATGAATATAATGATTTAACCGACCATAATAGAAATATACAGCCTGCTTGGCTTGACGATGCTAGGAAAGCGCTACGTTTTCAACAAGAACGTATAATTAGCGATTTACAAGAAAAGCTTGATCAAGCACCAGAGCAAGCTTCAGATGAGTTCATGTATCAAGACAAAACAGAAACAGAACGAGAGCTCAAAGCAGCAAAAGAACTATTACAAGACATTCCTACGGCTTTAACCCCTGATAAAATGAAAGGTAGGGCTTGGAATGCATTACCATACAAGCGATATCGCGGTGCTGATAACGATTAACCAATATTTTTATTTTATACAAAGGAGGGCTTGCTCTTATGGGTTTAGATGCAGTTAAGGTTTTTCTCAAAGAGCGAGCACCTCAAATAGAAGTAATAGTTACACAAGAGCCCACTCCTACAGTTGTTGATGCAGCACGTGTGCACAACGTAGAACCCGGACAAATAGCTAAAACACTTTCTTTACAAGTCAAAGAAAAAGTATTTTTAGTGGTAACAGCTGGCGACGTGCGCTTAGATAATAAAAAGCTCAAAGATCAATTCGGCGGTAAGGTAAAAATGCTTGATGCAGAGTCAGTTATGAAATTTACCGGACACCCTGTTGGTGGAGTATGCCCTTTTGGCCTGGCAACCCCGTTACCTGTATATTGTGATAAATCACTACAAAAGTACGATCACGTTCTTCCTGCAGCTGGAGCAATAAATTCTGCTGTAAAGATAACACCACAACATATGGCTCAGATTACAAACGCAACGTGGGTAAAAGTGACAAAATAGGTTAATAGCAAGCTCGACTAATTTTTAATTTGCCTAACTTTAATTATTAGTCTTATGCCTAAAGATACCGCAGCGACAGACAAACCACGCGCTAGCCCCCACCATATACCCTTGCCACCAGCATCTAGCTTAAAAGCCATAATATACCCGGCAGGGACACCTATTGCCCAATAGCTTATTAATGCAAGCAACATTGGTATTCTGGTGTCTTTTAAACCTCGCAAAGAGCCGTTTGCCAAAACTTGTGCACCATCTACAATTTGAAAGGCGGCTGCCACCATTAGTAGACCAACTGCCACTGGCATGACAGACATAGACTGCACATCATCTGTATCCAGATAAAACCCTATAAGAAGCTCTGGGAATAGTATAAATAATGCTGCGGACATACAAGATACTACAAACCCTATGAGCATAGCGACACGAACTGACCGTGAAACAGCAGTGTAATTAGCTTTACCAAACCCCCATCCAACTCTAACTGTAGCAGCTGCCGATAGCCCCAGTGGCACCATAAACGTAATGCTACTTAGCTGCAAAGCTATGCCATGAGCTGCCAGCTCTATAGAACCCAACCAGCCCATCATAAAAGACGTGGCAGTAAAAAGTGCTACTTCAGCAACTATAGTGGTACCAATAGGCCAACCCAATCTGAAAACTTCCAAAAGAGCTTCTATATTGATAATGAAAGGACGACTGAACAAATGGTACTGAACCAGAGACCTATGTTTAACGCTATACCAGATTAGAAATAACGCTATTCCCGCCGTAGATATAACGGTAGAAAGGGCTGAACCTGTCATACCAAGGCTTGGAACACCCATAAGGCCATGGACAAACACAAGGTTAAGAAAAAAATTGCTTGCGACTCCGCCTATAAGTGCAGCAACTACAATATTTGGGCGCTGCAGAGCACCTAATAATGATCTAAGAGTAATAATGGTTAACTGAGGAAACATTGACCATTGCAACATGCGGACATACTCTGCCGCCAGCTTTGCTATTCGATCATCCTGACCTAATGCTAAGAATATATGTTCTGAAAACCAAAGAAAAGGCATGATTAGCACAGCGTAGGCGAGACATATAAGCAAGCCCATATGCACGTATCTTGAAACGCTGCGCGAATCTCCAGCCCCAAGGGAGTTGGCAATAAGAGGCATAACTGCAAACCCAAAACCATTGCCAAACATCCACATAACAAAAAACAACTGCCATCCAAGCACAGATGCAGCTAGCTCGTCAGGCCCTACACGCCCAAGCATTACGGTATTAGTTATGTTTATAAGGGTTTGCGCCAGCTGAGATAATATTAATGGCAACCCCAAAATCATCATGGCTACAGCTTCGGAGCGCCATGAATTAGTTAGCTTATGTTGTGCAACCATAGAATTTTATAATTTAAAACCCTACTGCCTGACCATCACGCCTACTATCACTTGCTGCTACATAGCCATCAGTTGTGTTATTGGATAACCGCCATATGAACTGCCCTGCACCGTAATCCATATAAGGGTCATTAGATTTATGCAGCTTATGGCCTAGAGCCTGCAAACCTTCTATGACATCTATACCCATTCCTGATTCTAAGTCGAGTGTGTAATCGCTATTAACTTTCCATCGAGGAGCACAACAAGCTGCTTGCGGCTGCTGGTTGTATGAGAGCATTCTTACCAATGTTTGCAAATGCCCCTGAGGCTGCATTTCACCACCCATAACACCAAAGCTCATAACTGGATTATTGTTTTTGCTGACAAACCCTGGAATGATAGTGTGAAATGGCTTGCTGCCACCTTTTATTACATTTGGTGAACTAGGGTTAGTAGAAAACCCATAGCCACGGTTCTGTAAGCTTATACCAGTACCGGGAACAACAACTCCGGAACCAAAGCCCATATAGTTGGACTGTATAAAAGAGACCATATTGCCCTGCTCATCGGCAGTACTTAGGTAAATAGTACCCCCACCAGGCATTATTCCTGTGGATGGTTTTAATACGGAATCAAACCTTATTAACTTTGCTCGTTGCGCCAAATACTCTTTATCTAGAAGTTGTGAAGGATCAATGCTCATATTGTTTATGTCTGAAACCTGACTATAAACATCTGCAAATGCAAGTTTCATGGCTTCTATTTGAATATGCTGGGAAAGCACGGTATCAGGAGGCAATTCGTGCAAATTAAATTGATCTACTATTCCTAATGCAATTAAAGCGGCAATACCTTGGCCATTGGGTGGCATTTCGTGAATGGTGTAACCTGCGTAGTTACAGAAAATAGGCTCTACCCATTCAGGCCTGTATGACGATAAATCGTTCTCGTTTAATACTCCGCCGCCCTGCCTAGACGCTTCTACAATTTTATCTGCCAAAACACCTTGGTAGAAATCTTTTCCATAGGTTACTGCTATACGCTTTAAGCCATACGCCATGTCTGGGCAACTAAAGAGCTCACCAACTTGGGGAGCGCGCCCATTGGGCATAAATGTCTGAGCAAAGCCAGGTTGATTATGCAACTCACTAGCCGCTAACCCCCACTTTCTGGCAACTACAGGTGTAACTATGTAGCCCCGCTCTGCCAGGCTAATAGCTGGTTCCAGTAGTTCTTCGAAAGGCAACAGGCCAAATTTACTGTGTAGTTCTACCCATCCTGCAACAACACCCGGAACAGTAACGGTGTCCCAGCCACGTAATGGTTTATTTGCATAGCCGCTGGAATCCAGACCATATTTATTTTTAAAATAGTCTAGATTCCAAGCTGCTGGTGCCGGGCCAGATGCATTAAGACCGTGCAACTTATTATTGTGCCAAACCAAGGCAAAAGCATCGCCACCTAGCCCACAAGACACCGGCTCTGTTACTGTGATTGCGGCTGCAGCTGCAATAGCTGCATCTATTGCATTACCACCCTTGTGCATCATGCTTAAACCAGCCTGAGCTGCCAATGGATGAGAGGTGGCTACAATATTGCGTGCAAATAACGGAATACGTGCCGATTTATATGGGTTTGACCAGTTAAATTGCTTCACGGCTACACCTAAATATTTATTACATACCACCCATAGCCAAGTACTTAACCACCATATAATCGTCTAAACCATAATATGATCCTTCGCGGCCTAATCCAGACTGTTTTACACCACCAAATGGTGCTGCCTCATTGGATAATATGCCTGTGTTTATACCTACCATGCCATACTCTAAGGCTTCAGCTACGCGCCACACCCTACCTATGTCACGGCTATAAAAATAAGCGGCTAAGCCAAACTCAGTATCGTTGGCCATGGCTATCACCTCTTCATCGCTATCAAATCGGAATAGCGGCGCCAAAGGACCAAACGTTTCTTCTTTTGCAACTTTCATTGAGGGGGTGACATCTGCAATTACAGTTGGCTCAAAGAAGTAGTTGCCAAGTTCGTGCTGACTGCCGCCAGCTATAAGACGACCACCTTTCTCCAGTGCATCTGCAATGTGCTCAGAAACTTTTGAAACCGCATTTCCGTCAATTAGAGGGCCAACTTCTACTCCCGCCTGAGTACCGTCACCAACTTTCAAATTATTAACAGCAGCGACAAACCTCTCGGCAAATACATCGTATACATTGCTATGAACATATATACGATTAGCACAAACACATGTTTGACCAGCGTTACGGTACTTACAAATAATAGCTCCTTGAACGGCTGCGTCTATATCTGCGTCATCGAAAACTATAAATGGCGCATTTCCGCCAAGTTCCATAGACATTTTTTTAATGGTACTTGCACCCTGCCCCATTAGCACACGACCAATTTCTGTAGACCCAGTAAAGCTTAGTTTTCGAACTATCGGGTTGCTGGTCATTTCACCACCTATTTGTGTGGCAGACCCTGTGATGACAGAAAACACTCCGGCAGGAACACCAGCTTCCTCTGCAAGAACAGCAAGTGCTAAGGCTGAATATGGCGTCTGGCTAGCCGGCTTAACAACTATAGGACAACCGGCCGCAAGCGCAGCAGCAGCTTTACGTGTAATCATTGCACTAGGAAAGTTCCAAGGAGTTATTGCCGCACATACACCTACCGGCTCTTTAACCACGATTATGCGCTTATCGGGAGCATTGGTTGGTATAACGTCACCATAAGCACGTTTACCCTCTTCTGCATACCATTCTAAGTATGAGGCGGCATAAGCAATTTCCCCTTTAGCCTCTGCTAAAGGTTTTCCCTGCTCTGTGGTCATTATTAACGCTAAGTCATCAGAGTGCTTATGCATTAACTCGAACCATTTACGTAATATTTTTGCGCGTTGTAGGGCAGTTTTAGCCCGCCATATGGGCCATGCATTGTTAGCAGCTTCTATAGCTCTTTTCGTTTCAGCCGCACCCATATTAGGCACTGTTCCCAGCTTTGAACCGCTAGCCGGATTTTCCACATTTAGTGTTTGTGAGCTGTCTGCATGACACCACTTACCATCTATATAGCACTGTTCACGGAATAAATCGCTACGAGATAAATTAAGCATATGTAAACCAGTTTATATTGTTAATTTGCAAAGTCCACTATTTGGCGCTGTAATTCGATTAATTCTTGAATACCAGATGAAGCATACTCAAGGGCTTTATTAAGCTGCTCTACAGTAAAGCACCGACCCTCAGCAGTTCCTTGTATTTCTGCTAACTTGCCGGAACCGGTC
>JAJYRX010000057.1 GCA_021793875.1 Pseudomonadota bacterium | reverse complement strand
ATCTCCTTTAACAGGGTAGCTAACCTTTCCATTTTCTATCATGTAGGCTTCAGATGCAGAGAACACGAACTTCCCGCTTGTAATATCTACCTGACCACCACCAAAGTTCACGGCATACAAGCCTTTATCTACAGATGCTATGATTTCCTCTGGTGGCGTATTACCCCCCAGCATATAAGTGTTGGTCATTCGCGGCATTGGTATATGAGCGAATGACTCCCTACGCCCATTGCCAGTTACTGGAGCTTTCATAAGACCAGCATTAAGGTGGTCTTGCATATAACCTGTAAGAACACCGTCATCGATAAGAACAGTTTGTTGGGTAGGATTACCCTCATCGTCTACATTAAGAGAACCTCTTCTGCCCGGAATGGTTCCATCATCTATGACAGTAACTCCTGGCGATGCTACGCGCTCGCCAATTTTGCCAGAAAAAGCGCTGGACCCCTTACGATTAAAGTCGCCCTCTAGGCCATGACCTACAGCCTCATGAAGCAGTATGCCTGGCCACCCTGACCCTAACACCACAGTCATCTCGCCTGCAGGCGTAGGGCGAGCCTCCAAATTAACCAGTGCCTCATGTGTTGCTCTGTTTACGTAGTCGGTCAGAACATCTTCAGTAAACATACTTAGACTGGTTCTGCCACCGCCCCCAGCTGTACCAGTTTCACGCCTACCTTTATGTTCTGCAATAACACTAAGGGACAGACGCACCAAAGGCCTCACATCAGCTGCTAGTCTGCCATCGCTACCTGCAACAAGTATTACTTCATATACAGACGCTAAGCTTGCCATTACTTGTATTATGCGCGGGTCTGCTGCCTTGGCCATGCTTTCTATACGTTCTAGAAGAGCTACTTTTTCCGGTGCCGACAAACTGTTAACTGGATCAACCGCCGGATATAAAGAGTTATTAACAGGAACTATTGACCGATTTGAGGCAATTTTGCTACCACCCTGAGTAGCTATGCTTTTTACAACCCTAGCTGACGAGATCACCGCATCGGACGATAAATTATCAGAATAAGCAAAAGCCGTTTTTTCGCCACTAATGGCCCTAACCCCAACCCCTTGCTGTATAGAGAAGTTACCTGCTTTAACTACGCCCTCTTCTAATCCCCAGCTTTCAAAGCGGGAGTACTGAAAGTACAAATCGGCGTAATCAGCCCTGTGAGTGAATATTTCACCCAGCGCTGCAGACATGGTATTTTCTGTTAAACCCCATGGCTCAAACATCAAGCTTTTTGCTGTTTCTAGAGCGCTTTGCTGCTTTATTTCAGAATTCATATATTTTAAAGGCCCTGATTTTCGGTACACTTCCCTATTCAAACTGCAAAGTTATAACACACGGTGCTGTAATGCTGGCAGGGCATTACGCACTCTACTAAGACTTGACTGGTTAACCGTGCCTATAACGACACCATTCCCTTCGGGAAGTTCATCAACTATTTTCCCCCATGGGTCAATAAGCATGGAATGCCCCCATGTGCGTCGTCCACTTTCATGCTTACCGCCCTGTGCTGCGGCAAGCACATAGCACTGGTTCTCTATTGCACGGGCTCTTAAGAGAATTTCCCAATGAGCACGACCAGTAGTATATGTAAACGCAGATGGTACTACTATTAAACTAATATTGCCCATTGCTCTATAAAGCTCCGGGAAACGCAAATCGTAGCAAACAGACAACCCCACCTTGCCGCATGGTCCATCAAATACTATTGCTTCAGGATTACCTGGCTTTATAGTGTCAGACTCTGTGAACTCTTCTTTACCATTATTAAAACCAAACAAGTGTATCTTGTCGTATCTGGCCTTAAACTTACCTTGTGGGTCGTAAACTAACGTACTGTTATATATGAGGTCTTCGACATTACTGCTAATGGGAATAGTGCCACCTATGAGCCAAACGTTATTGGCCTTAGCCTGGTTCGCAAGGAAATCTTGCAAAGGCCCACTCCCAAACCCTTCCTTTAAATTAACTTTATCGGTGTCGTGTTTGCCCATTATGCAAAAGTATTCGGGTAACAGAACAAGTTGAGCACCACGACTAGCCGCATCAGATATTAACCTTGCGGCCAAGTTCATGTTATCGTCAGCTCGCGTTGACGAAACCATCTGTATTGCAGCCACAGTTAAATTAGAATGCTTAACCATATTTGTGTAGTGTTGTTATGCCTGTACTAATAAATGAATGCGATATTAAGCTTGTAAAAGAACAAGCGCAGCATATTATCGACCATAACATACAAGAACCCATTGTTATACAAACCAGCAATGATGCCTACGTAATAAAAGCCCTAAGAAGAGAACAAGGAAGAACTTGGAGAGAATACACCAGCGCAATACTATGCAGCATTATCTTTCGTAATAAAGTTAGTGCAAAATTACTTAGAACGGGCAATATAGAGCACGAGGCACACCGGTTAAAGGAGTTACACCATGCGGGCATTAAAGTTCCTTACGTATTCCTACAAACAAAAGAATATATAGTAATGGAATACTGTGGAGAATCTGTTGAATATATATTGCGCAGAACAATAGACAAAACACCACTGCTTTACAAAATAGTTAATAATCTTGTGCAGCTTCATAGTGTTAACCAGTGGCATGGCGGAGCACAAATACGGAACCTAACGTTACACAACAATGAGCTATACCGTATAGACTTTGAAGAGAATACAGGCAACGCCATGCCTTTGGCTATGGCGCAGGCCTATGACGTATTACTGTGTTTTAACTCTCTATCTTCCCATATAGTTGGCAATCAAGATATAGGCCCAAAATTACTAACACATTATCTTAATGAAATAAACAATGTGGAAATTGAAAAATATCTATCTACAGCCAAAAAATACTTACAAAAAATACAAGCCCTGACACCTTTAATGACCAAAAGAATGAGAAACAAGTCAGACATACAGCAAACAATATGCTTTATAAACATTTTGAAAAGTTGTATTAAGTAATGTATGTAAACTCGTATGATAGAAATGTCATAATATGGGGAATCACTTAAAATTATTTATATAATCACATCATACAAATAATCTTTTAATTCAATTAAAGGTATATTAATGATTCCCGGTAATTACATTAACGAGAAAAAACAAATAGAATCCGAAATAGAGCGTTTAAAGTCAAAAGTCCAGGAACTGCAAAAACGTCACCGTGGCCCAGCTTTAAAGTCAATAATTGCAGCAATGCGCGAATATGACATTACCCCTGAAGACATAGCAGCTGAGCTTGGCACCACACTAAAGCCTGGCAGGCGAGCAGGAAAAACCGTCACCCCTCCTAAATATCGCGACAACGCCACCGGACGAACATGGACAGGTAGAGGTCGTACCCCTAAATGGATATTAGAACACGAGGCAAATGGCGGTAATCGCGAAGACTTCGCTATAAACTAAATGCTTAGGTCTAACGGATAGCATGGTAAACATTACAATGTATATATTCTCAATCTAATATGTTTGTTTACCATGCGCCATACAAATAATCATCCAGTTTTAAGATCAGACTATAAACCTTACGCATATAAAATTGGTAGCGTAAATTTACAGTTTGATCTTGACCTTAAACAAACCAGAGTTAAATCAACTATTGAATTCATATGTAACTCTGAACACATTGAACCTTTAGTGCTACATGGTAATGCTTCTATAGAAAGCATCAGCATAAATAACAACCCAATTGACTCAAATCAATATCATGTTAAGGACGGTACTCTTACCTTACATCCTAAAGAGCAACAGTTCACCCTTTGTATAGTTTCTACCTGTAATCCACAAGAAAACACAAGCCTGATGGGTCTATACGCATCTGGCCACAACCTTTTTACACAATGCGAACCAGAAGGGTTTAGGCGTATTACATGGTTCCCCGATCGCCCCGACGTGTTAGCAACATATACCGTTACTTTGCGGGCTGACAAAACCAGTTTCCCCACTCTTTTATCAAACGGCAACTTAGTTTCACAAACTTTGCTAGAAAATAATACTCACGAAGCCGTATGGCATGACCCTTTTCCCAAACCATCATATCTTTTCGCACTTGTTGCCGGAGACTTTGATTGTCGAGAATCCAAAATTACGACAAACAGTGGAAAAACAGTCTTATTGCAAGTTTATAGTGACAAAGGTAGCTATTACCAAACAGAATGGGCAATGGAGTGCCTAAAACGTGCACTCAAGTGGGATGAAGAACGGTTTGGCCTAGAACTTGACCTAGACCGTTTTATGATAGTTGCAGTGCGCGACTTCAATATGGGCGCAATGGAAAATAAAGGTCTTAATATATTCAACTCCAGCTATGCCTTGGCCTGCCCCAACACGGCTACAGATCAAACATATAGAACGATAGAAGCTGTAATAGGTCATGAGTATTTTCATAACTGGACAGGAAACCGTATTACCTGTCGCGACTGGTTTCAGCTTTCATTGAAAGAAGGTCTAACAGTTTTCAGAGAGCAAGAGTTTTCTGCCGATATGATGGCTAGCGGTCTTAATGGACCAAATGCTGCTAGTGCCCGTGCCGTAAAACGCATAGACGACATACAGATACTACGTGAGCAGCAGTTTACCGAAGACATGGGTCCAATGGCTCACCCTATAAGGCCTGACAGTTATCAAGAAATAAGCAATTTTTATACTGCAACTATATATGAAAAAGGTGCAGAAATTATTCGGATGTTGCACACCATACTAGGCGAAGAAGTATTCATGCAAGGTATGCGTGAATACATAAAAAGACATGACGGCAAGGCAGTCACGTGCGATGACTTTGTCGACGCAATGGAATATGTTTATGTAGCAAACGGACTTGGCAATAATCTGGATGCATTTAGACGATGGTATTCTCAGGCAGGAACACCTACTATAGATGTAAAAATTAAATATGATGACATAAACAATAAAGCAACCGTAACGCTAAAACAAAACAATCCACCAGTAGGCATAGAATGTCAGAACACCCATAAGCCTCCTTTACACATACCTTTTGCAATTGGATTCACTGGGTCTAAGAAAACAACCTTACTTGAACTAACAGAAACGTCTAAATCCTGGCAATTAAGTAATATAAATTCCAAAAACACTATTTCGCTTCTTAGGGGGTTTTCAGCGCCCGTAAACGTTAACATAAAGCGCACTACTGCAGATCTCTCGGACCTTGCCTTACACGACTCAGACCCTGTTGCCCGCTGGCAAGCAGCAAATGATCTGGCAAGCAAGCAAATAATTAGTGGCACTGAAATAGGAAGTGATTTTTTACATGTGTGGGAACAACTACTGAAAGACACATCCATAACTTATGATTACAAAGCGAGGGTTCTTTCCGTACCAGCAGTAAAACAACTAATTGCTAAAAGCCAACCAGTAGACCCTATTGCCCTGCAAGAGTCACGTTTAGCTTACATAAAAAATATAGGGGCCAGCCTTTACAACTTATGGCATGAAACGTACAAGGAAGCTACAAGCAATCTTCCTAACAAATACAGCCCCGCACCAGAATTTGCAGGTAAACGTGCACTAGCATACACATCACTTTGTTACATGGTCGCGAGCGGCTCAGCAGATGCTATTAACATAGCTACGAAACACTTCCGGACATCAAACAATTTAACCGACACGGTTAACAGCCTGAAGGCACTCACACTATTCACGCATCAAGAGCACAGTACTGGTTTATTACAGGAGTTTTTTGAACAAACAAACGACAATGGGCAATTAATAGACCTATGGTTTAGTCTGCAGGCCAACGCCCTGTGGGCCAATGTAAACACCATTCGAGACTTATATAAACATAAAGAATTTTCTTTAAAAAACCCTAATCGAGCTCGTTCACTTATATTTCAGTTTTGCTTAAACAATCATATTGCTGTAAACAACCAGGAAGGATACAAGTTTTGGGCTGAGCAAATAATTGCGTTAGATAAAATTAACCCAGAAATAGCCGCCCGCCTTGCTCGTGGGCTTGATAACTGGTCCATTCATGCAGAGCCATACAGGACACTAATGCATAATACCCTCAAAAAGGTGTATAGCGAATCAAACCTTTCAGCCAATGTTACAGAAGTAGTAGAAAAGTCCTTATAAACCCTACAAATAATAGTTATGAAACACTCAACATTAAGCCAATTCTTATTAGACCAAAAGCTATCAAACCTCAATATAGACAACGATTTATGCAAACTTATTGAATCTTTGGCTCAGGCTTGTGTACGCATATCTTATCGTGTGCGCCAAGGAGCCTTAGGTGGAATTCTTGGAAGTCACGGAACAGAAAATATACAGGGTGAGGTTCAGCAAAAGCTTGATCTCATTTCAAATCAAATAATTGTGGAAGGTACACAGTGGTGTGGTGCGGTTGCGGCTATGGCATCAGAAGAAGAGGAGCAAATAATTCCTATACCAGGCGAATATAGAAGAGGAAATTATCTGCTGCTGTTTGACCCTTTAGACGGCTCATCTAACATAGACGTTAATGTATCTATTGGAACTATTTTTTCTGTTCTTGAAAAGAAATCTGATCACGAGCAACCACAAGAGGCTGACTTTTTGCAGTCTGGGCACAATCAGGTGGCTGCTGGGTACGTAGTGTACGGCCCACAAACCCTACTAGTTATAACTCTGGGCAACGGTGTCTATAGCTTTACGCTTGAAAGCAATACAAGTACATGGACTCTTACACATGAAAACATACAAATTCCCGAAACCACTTCAGAATTTGCAATTAATATGTCTAATATGCGTTACTGGCATCAGCCCGTTAAACAATATATTCAAGATTGTTTAAGTGGCGTTGATGGCCCTTTGAAAAAGAATTACAACATGCGCTGGAT
Organism: Pseudomonadota bacterium; assembly: GCA_021793875.1. Classification (GTDB taxonomy): domain Bacteria; phylum Pseudomonadota; class Gammaproteobacteria; order Burkholderiales; family Burkholderiaceae_B; genus JAJYRX01. The sequence continues at coordinate 1,586 of JAJYRX010000057.1, read as the reverse complement.
AGCATCTATGGTGGCTGATGTGCACAGAATAATAACTAGAGGCGGTGTATTCATGTACCCAGCAGATAAAAGAGAATCTGTCACAAAAGGCAAGCTGCGATTAATGTACGAAGCAAACCCTATGGGTTTCGTAATTGAGCAGGCAGGCGGGTTAGCAACCAATGGTAAAAATCGTATATTAGACATTTCACCACAGCAACTACACCAACGAACAGGCGTTATTTTAGGGTCTAAAAAGGAGGTGGAGCTTATAACTAGCTACCACACCTCCTAATATGATTACAGGGTAAATATTGTTGCACCTGTTGTTTTTCTGGCGGCCAAGTCAGCTTGTGCTTGCGCTGCCTGCTCTAACGGGAACTTCTGGCCAATATTTACCTTTATGCTGCCATCAAGCACTAATTTGAATAAGTCATCTGCAGCAGCCTGCATAGCTTCTCGCGTGGCAACATATGTACCCAAGGTTGGTCTGGTTACATATATTGAGCCTTTGGCTGCTAATACGCCTAGGTTAACCCCATTGACCGGGCCAGAGGCGTTCCCAAAGCTAACCACAAGGCCACGTGGCTGAACACAATCTATGGATGTTTCCCAGGTATCTTTGCCCACCCCATCGTATACCACAGGAACCTTTTTACCATCAGTAAGCTCTGCGACTCTTTCAACCACATTTTCACGGGTGTAATCAATTACCTCCCATGCACCATGCTGTTTAGCAAGATCCGCCTTCTCGGCGCTAGAAGTAGTGCCTATTAAATTAACACCCAAAGCTTTGGCCCACTGACATGCAATTAGCCCTACTCCACCAGCAGCAGCATGAAACAGAATGGTTTCGCCCTTCTGCAATTTGTATGTTTGGCGGAATAGATATTGAACTGTTAAGCCCTTTAGCATTATGGCTGCAGCATCGTCAAAACTAATTTGGTCTGGCAACTTCACAACTTGATGCGCAGGCACATTACGAGCTTCGGCATATGCACCTAATGGGCTCTGGCCATATGCAACCCTGTCACCAATACTAAAGTCAGTAACATCGGATCCAACGGCCTCAACTACTCCTGAAGCTTCGAATCCAAGGCCATGCGGAAGCGGGCTGGGATACAGACCTGTACGACAATAAATGTCAATAAAATTTAGCCCAACCGCTTTTTGTCTAATAGTAATTTCATTTTTTTCGGGAGCTGGAACTGTTACGTTTACTAGCTCTAAAACCTCCTCACCACCATGCTTATTAATTTGTATAGCTTTTACTTGACTACTCATGAGTTCTCCTTAACACTTACTTGAGCCAAAGCCAGTTGGCAATCTAGTTTCATTATCGCTTTTAAAAATAGTTTGTACAAAGACTCATGAGTAAAACCCATGCCTCTGTGGCAATTCACATTGCTGCAATATTGTTTGGCCTTACGGGAATATTCGGTACGCTTATAAGCGCCAGCCCCACTGTTATAACAGCAGGACGAGCAGCATTTGCCGTTATTGCTTTAATAGTTTTTATACGACTACAGGGCTTTTCAGTTTGTAAGGGTTTAAACGCACGCAGCTTAGTACCGCTGTTTTTAGCAGGTGGAATGTTAGCAGATCGG
>JAJYRX010000056.1 GCA_021793875.1 Pseudomonadota bacterium | reverse complement strand
AGCACAATATATTTCTGTACGATTACAGGTAGAAAGTATGGCTGCTTCACGCACACGGCTACCAAACGCAGACTTTAAGCCATTAAGAGCTGGCTTTAAAGCACTTACCGGAAACGCAACGCGCTCGCGCACATTAACAGGCGCGGAAACGTGGTTGAGTCCGAAAGTTAGAACATCTGTAGACATTTAGTAACCAATAAATGAGGAAACCAAGGTTTATTGCAAATTAATACTATTATAAACCCTGATTTATAACTAGCACTATGCACAAAATCAAAATATGTTGTATTATCTTGCTTTCACTACATGAGTGACAAACTAAAAGTCATTATCAAGCTAGTGGCCTGGTAGCTCAGTTGGTAGAGCAGCGGATTGAAAATCCGCGTGTCGGTGGTTCGATTCCGCCCCAGGCCACCACCATCGCCAAGCACAGGCCATAAACACGGCTTACATTACGTGCCATTCAAAACACTACCTTAGTTTTAATCCTAGCTTTGCACCCTTTTGCAGTGCGTTAAATACCGCTTGGTTACGATTATGCGCCTCAAGGCGTATAAATATTTCTTGCGTGTGCTTTCTAACAGTACTTATAGAAATATTAAGCAATTTGCTTATATGCACGTTAGAAAACCCATGCGCCAAGTAAACTAAAACTTCATATTGACGCATGGTTAGATTTAAAATACCAATTTCTTGCTTGGCAAGGTTTCTATTTATTTTGATTTTTTCTTTACATTCATGAGCAGCAGCACTAATCTCATGAGCTTTAGATTGCAGCTGCTTATGTTGCCCTTCTTTTAAAAACACGCCATCGGACACGTGAGTCTCAATTTTAACACCAAGGGCCTTCTGTATTGATTTAGCCAGCAGATGCAACGGAGAACTATAGCTAACGTACCCAACCACCTCGGGCGGCAACTTCACCCAGGTGTTAGGCATACTTTCCTCATCTGAAAGCAGCAACAGTTTCTGACATAAATACTTTTTCCGTATTGTAGTAACAGCCGCATTAGCGCACTCATCATACTTTACATACAGTAACAGTAAGTCACAGCTACGATGAAAAAAAAGCTGTTTATTGTCGGGCAAACCGTCACAGCTGTATATTTTTATTTGTGGAAAAGCTCTTTTAAGATAATACTCCGCCCCTAGCCGCAAAAGCGGCTTGGGCTCCACAATTACCACTTTAGTCATAAGCGCCCTCCTTTCGGGGGTAATGACTTGCGTTTTAATTATTTAATTATGCCTAGTCGTTTCATTATTATTGGATCGGATCCCGTATAGCCAACAGATCGAGCACGTTCAGATTCTTCAGAGGTTAACGATACCGGCGTTGCAGCCGGACCAGTTACGACGCTTTGTTGAGATACTTGCTGTCTACTTACCAGGCCTTTTGCAGTAGCACCTTCTGGGCAAGTGTAACCAGCAGCTTCATAGGCCATTCTATTCAAATCTTCACCAAAACAAAAGAAGCGCATATCGGCAACATCTTTGTATCCTAGCTTATATGATATAGAGGTATCTTCTCGTGCATTACAGTTGTCGGACTCCGAAGCTATGCTGCCACCCATACCAAAACCGGTAAAGCCCACACCGACTGCAGACGACTGTCCACAATTATTTGCACCGCCAAACATTGATGGTGGCGTGTAAATAGTTGGTGTTGTATGTAACCTTTGGCTTCTTAAAGGTTGGGCTGCTTCAAATGTTATTGGGCCAGTAGCGGCCGTTGCGCCTGCCCCAGAGCTTGATTGCGCGCCTGCTTTTGAATCACTGTTGGCTGTTTGTGCCAAAACTGAGGTAGAACAAAACACAAGCACCAATCCGAGTATTGTCCTGTTCATTGTTATATTCCTTTTAGACTGGAAGGTGGCAGCTTGTACACACCTTCCTTGTACTACATTACTTGCTTTGTATAAATTTAGAAGCCACCAAACCCGGCGCCTAAACCTATCCAAGTACCATCAAACTCACCCCAGTTTGCATCGTGCGAGATAGCAACACCGCCAATGGCAAAGCCAGTGTTCAGCTCGGTGCTGGCACCTGACTCAAAGTTTTGGAAGCTTGCCGCTTCAACACTTGCGGTGTTTCCAATGCCAAAACTACTTGCACTTGCAGACTCGAAATTAGCACCTAACTGGTAGGAAACGCTGTTTTGTATTGGCTGTGTAGGGTTACTAAAATCGGCCATTGCTGCGGAACCAACCAAAGCGCCACCTATTACCAATGATTCTGACGTTACAGTTCCATAGCGTGCATCTAATGAAGTTTGAACGCCTGAAGTGCCGTCTATGCCGGAAAATGTGCCACCACTATAATTTCCCGACACCCCTCCCCCAATTGCTGTTGTACTGCTATCAAAATGGCCTCCGCTTACATTACCGGCGCCTAGGCCTATTCCACCTACTCCACCTCCGGCGGCAAAAGAGGCACTGGCTGCCAAAGATAATGCGGCAGATGCTGCAGCTGTAAATACTAGTTTTTTCATAGCTATCCTCGGTATCAAAATTGGTGCAAACTTGTTGCACAAGACACATGACCAGTCGTGGAACAGCCATACAAACTCGCGCTTACAATTGCGAGCAAATTTTTACTGTAGGTCAGACTGGTTTAACAATTATTAACATTGATAGTCTTTTTGGATATGGTACTAATTGATAGTTTTTAACTAGTAAATACCCTGAGCCATATGCTGCAAAACGCTGTTCTAGTCAACGTTTGGTGCATTAGAAAATGCAGCGCACGCACCTGTTACGTCAACCGAGCCACACGCATCTTTGGCTGGCGCAGCTATTGAAGACATACGCAAATTTAGGCATATATCACCCAACTCAATTTCTAAAATTGTGTGATCGCCTCTAAATGACCTGTGCCGCACTCGTGCCGGCATACCTCGGTTATCGTTATGCCATTGAACTTGTTCAGGCCTTACCATAATTGTTACGTTAGAATTATTGATTGTGGTATGGCCATGAACATTAACCTCACCTAGGGCGCAGTTTACCGTTGAACCGTTAGCAGTTCCTGCAAGGAAAATAGCGTCACCAGTAAGCCTAGCAACATCTGTGCTTGCTGGCTTCCAGTATATATTTTCCGGACAGTCGCATTGCATAATATGACCATCTAGCATTACAGCAAGCTGATCTGATACTGCAAAAGCCTCACCAGGATCGTGACTTACTAATATTGCAGTTGTGCCTGTATGCCTAAGAACCCCTATAACATCCTCACAAATACTGCGCCGCAAATCTAGGTCAAGGGCATTAAAAGGTTCATCTAGCAGCACAAGACGAGGATCAGGGGCAAGCGCCCTTGCCAGCGCCACACGCTGCTGCTGCCCGCCAGACAGCTCATGTGGGTAGCGTTTCCCATAGCCCTGCAGGTCGGTAAGCTCAAGCACTTCTTTAACCCTACCCCTCCAGTCTGCTTTACGGGGAAGGCCGTATCTTATATTTCCTTCTACCGTTAGGTGAGGGAACAAGGCGCCTTCTTGTGGCACATATCCAATACCGCGCTTTTCTGGTGGAACAAGTTTTGATGCTGAAGCAACAACCGTATCATCAAAATATATTTGACCCTGATCTACTGGATCGAAACCAGCTATAAGCCGTAACAGTGTAGTTTTTCCGCATCCTGACGGACCAAGCAGTGCAGTTACTGAACCATGCGGAATATTAAGATTTACGCCCTTTAAAACTGTTGCTGAATCAAAGCTTTTGTGAACGTTTCTTATATGTATGTTACTCATAAAACATTGATTTTATTATGCCTGGTGCAGCATTCGTTTTGTAAACACCCATACAGGTATAACTGACAAAAGTACCAGAAGAGTTGCGAATGGAGCTGCTGCAGCGTACTCAGCATCGGATGTGTAAGCCCATACTTCTGTGGCTAGCGTTATAGTTCCTGTTGGCGCTAGCATTAGTGTAGCCGTAAGCTCTCTAACCATTTCAAGCATCATAAGGGCAAGCGCGGCCCCTACGCCAGGTGCTATGTTAGGCAACACTACAGTAATAAAAACATAAAAAGGCCTTTTGCCTAAGCTACGAGCGATTGGCTCAATATTGGCAGGAACCAACTCTATAGAAGCACGCAAAGATGACTGCCCTAACGGTAAAAACAATATGGCATATGCTATTAACAGCACAAAAACGCTTTGGTACATAAACGGCACTACTCTTATGGTAAGAAACACTAGTGCAAGTGCAACTACCACACCTGGAAGACCATGAACTATGTACGGCAATCGGTCGGCCACTTGGGCCATACGCCCCCTATAACGAGTAGCCAATAAAACCAACGGTATTGCTAAAGCTCCGGTAAGCAATGCCCCCATGCCAGCAAGACGCAATGAACCCATTACAGCAGGCAAAATATCAGTGTACCCGTTACCAGCTGAATGGCCGCTTATTAGCCAATACATAAGGCGTCCTAATGGCACACCTAACGATAAAAACCCAAGCAAAGCCAAACCCAATAAAACAACCGGTGTTAACCTGCCCAACTTTATTATTCTTGGTTGACGTGCATTTCCTCGCCCCACCCTAGCGACACGCCTTCCCCGTCGCATACGCATTTCAAATAGTGCTACCGGAACGCATAAAAGCATAAGCACTGCTGACTGCATGGCAGCGGTTGAACTATCAAACTGCAGTTCATAGGTTTCAAATATTGCTGTGGTAAATGTTTGTACTCGTAACAGGGCCAGCGCACCAAATTCAGCAAACATATGTGTTGCAACTAAAAGCGAACCGCCTCCAAGAGCTGGCAACAGTTGAGGTAACAAGGCGCTAGTAAATGTTTTCCATGGCCCACGCCCTAGGGAACGTGAAACATCTTCAAAGCCTGGGTCAGTGCTTCGTAAAGCAGCTGCCACGGGTAAATATACTAGAGGGTATTTAGATAAGGCCAGCACCATAATAGCACCCGCCATATTCTGAAACGAGATATCTATTGATGCCCATGAGTAGCTGGCCACAAAGGCCGGAACCGCCAGCGGCAAGCTGGCAGCAACACGCCAGAAGTTGCGACCAACCAAGTTGGTGCGCTCAATACACCAAGCTACTGCAAGACCAATACTTGCTGCTAAAGTAGTAACCCCAACTACAAGCGTTAGTGTATTAACTAAAAGCTCAAGGTTTCTGGTGCGAAACAGCTCCTGCCATGCACCTAAAACCCCAATTTGACCTGTTCGTACCAGTACATAAATAACAGGCAAACAGACCAGAAACACCGGCACCATACCAGCCCATACTATCCAGGGCTGGTTCAGACCTTTTATTCTAATTGAACGTGGGTGTGCCAGTGTTATTTGTGACATTATTAAGCCAGACCTGCCTCGCGCCTGAGCTCTAGTGCATCAGCAGCTCCACCAAGGCTAGCTGGGTTTACTGCTGGCGGATCAAGCTCTTCAAATGGGACTAGATCGAACTGGGTTGTCACACTGGGGTTCATGGGCCACTCGGCTACCGCTCCGGACAATACCTTCTGACCATCGGTGCTAACCATGTAGTCAACCAAAGAAGTAGCGATTTCCGGATTTTTAGCAGTTTTCAGAACACCCACTGCTGATACCGTGATAAGAGCGCCAGGATCTTTACCCTTGGCGTAATGAATAGCAGACCGCATATTTTCGGCCCCTTTTTCACGGGCAACTATGTACCAGTAATAGTTATTAACTAGTGCAGTTGCAATTTCACCGCTTTCAACAGCACGCATAGCAGCCATGTTGTTGTTATAAATTTGACCGTATTTTTTTAAGTCTTTAAGCCACTGTAAAGCTACATCGCGCCCTTTAAGTTCCTTAATGGCTACTATTTGCTGCTGGAAGGCGCCACTTGTTGGCACAAAAGCTAGCCTGCCCTTCCATTTTTCAGTTGGCATATCGAGAACAGACTCGGGAAGCTCGGACTCTTCTACCATATCTTTGTTGTATACCGTTACTCGGCAACGTGCGGTTACCCCCGTCCAAGTGCCATCAGGAGCGGTATACCCCTCTCGTATGTTGCTTAATATGTCTCGTGGCAATTCAAGCAGCATATTACGTTCAGACAGCGCAGCAACCGGAGGGCTTTCTTCGGAATAAAAAACATCTGCCGGTGAGCGACTGCCTTCTTCTATTATTTGGTTGGCCAGCTGTATGCTATTGCCTTTTCGTATGTTTACCTTAATACCGGTGGCTTCTGTAAACGCATTAATTACACGCTCAGTTGTTTTAGGATGCTGTCCGCTGTATAAGGTAATTGTTTCTGATCCGGCAGCATGAACTAGCTGCAGTGCAGGTGCTCCTATTAAAGCGCCGCCCCCTAGAATCATGCTACTTTGCAAGAAACTGCGTCTGGAAAACTTACTCATGCATTTTTCCTTGAGTCATTTGAAATATACGACTGATAGTGTAACGCAAATAAGAACGATTATCCTTTACATAAATTAAGAGGCAGGCATTTATGCATAAATCCTATTTTGATCAACTAGCGCTACAGCTTGAACACACTCTTAAGCTACGCGTCCCACCTATAGGAATGAAGCTGTTTGAAAACCCTAACGATCTGGAAAAAATTAGCAGGCTAAGGCGCCCTAAAGCAGTACACACACTTGATCAAATAGTGGCACAAGCCACACGCTTGGGTTGGACTGTAGGGGTAACCGGAGAAGACCTTATAGGAGACCAATGTCGCTCCGTAGTTGGTTTACCCATTCAGGAGCAAGAATGGGCTTCAGGTAAAGATATGGCTGGGGTATGGTATGCAACTGTAGAAGATGCAGCCGCACATCAACAAGCCATGCATCGTATTCCTCAAGGTAAATATCAGGCGCTTGTTGTTGCACCACTACGAAAATGGTCTGGCAATGAAGAAGATGCCCTCGGCTTGCCTGACATAGCGCTCTTCTACGCAACTCCCGGAGCAATGATTTATTTCATAAATGGCTTGCAGTGGGAAGGCTATAAAAACTTCCAATGGGGGGTTGTAGGCGAATCATCGTGTGCTGATTCTTGGGGTAGAGCCCTAAACACTGGTGAACCCAGTTTATCTATACCTTGTTTTGCTGAACGTAGGTATGGTGGAGTACTTGACGACGAAATGCTTATGGCACTTAAGCCAGACGATATATCCAAGTCACTGGAAGGCATGAGCGCTTTATCAAAAAATGGTCTCAGGTATCCGTTTCCCCAGTACGGTATACAAATGGATGCACGGGCGGGCTTAGCTGTTAGTTATGCCGACAAAAAGCCTAATGGTTAGACATAAACCTGTTTATTAACCATATGCCCGCCGGCCCCGGCGGGTTTGTTCTTGACCACAGCACATCAAGGTTAATAATACGCGGATAACCCTCTACATTCAGCTCTACCAAACGTCCATCACCGTACTGCTGAACTAGCTCAAGTGGTAGCTCAGCCCAACCAAAGCCCTCTTCGGCCATTTCTAGTACCATAATGTAATCAGTAGCAGACCAAACCCTACCGCCAGGTCTTTGACCTCCTCTGCGCTCTGTATTTAAATATATTTGCCTTGCTGAATGTAGGTCGTGCTGATGTATATATTTCTTTTTGGCCAGCTCATGAGAGTGGCCTACATAAATACCCATACGAGTGGTAAGCGGAACCCTTCTGAACACTAAATCAGTAGGGTAACTTTGCTGTGATGCAAGCAAACCAACATGAGCCCTACCAGACAATACCAGGCCTATTACATCTTCACCTTCCGCATCTACCCACTCAAGCTCAACCTCAGGATAGGTACTGGCAAAGTCGTGCAAAAAGTGCCTGTCGTGGTACCAACTGTAAACATCAGTTAGGCCAACCGTTAGCTTAGGCTCCACATTATCTGATAAACGTATGCTTAGCTCTTCCAGCCTACCGGCAACATCAAGAATTTGCTTTGCAAAGCCTAGAACCTTAAGCCCCGCTTCTGTTAACTTTGGGTAGCGCCCTGTGCGAACAAAAAGCTCTACCCCAAGGTCTGCTTCTAAATTAGCTATTGCACTGCTAACGGTAGACTGACTTTTATTAAGCTTACGTGCTGCAGCAGAAAAAGACCCTTGTTCTGCTGCCTCTACAAATGCTTGTAGGCCTTCAGGTGAATATTTCATAGCTATATATCTATTTTATCGATGGATAACAACTTTATAACATCGATTTTAAGGGTAATAATTATTCCTGTAATAACAGGAGTTCAAAAATGGCTCACGTAGCTGAGCGCAATATAAATATCCAGTCATGGCTGTTTCTAACAGCATCAATAGTTACCGAAGTAAGCGGCACTTCTTTCATGGCTTTTGCTGTTCGCAAAGGGTTTGTGTCCGGATACTTCATAATGGGTGCCGCTATTGGCTTATCATATTTTTTTCTGGCCAAAGCTTTGCGCCGTATTCCCATAGGAATAGCCTATGCCATATGGGAAGGAGCCGGTTTGGTACTGCTTACCGCAGTAGCATTTTTGGCTCTGTTGCAAAGAT
>JAJYRX010000055.1 GCA_021793875.1 Pseudomonadota bacterium | reverse complement strand
GAAGTAGAGGTGTTATGCGCGGTAACTGTAGATGAGGCTATTTCTTTACTACAACATAAGCCTAGAATAATTCTTGCAGATTATCATTTGCACGATAGGGTAGACGGCTTAGATGCATTAGATGAATTAAGAGCAGTAGACCCTACTATGTGGGGGGCTTTATTAACAGCAGATGGGTCTTACAACCTTAAACAGGCTGCCAAAGCTCGTGGCTACAGGGTAATTACCAAACCAGTGCGGCCGGCATCTTTAAGGGCATTTTTATCAGCAGGATACCAGGCTGATAAATAGTTATAAGTCTGGGTTTTCCGGAATATTCAATTGCGATGCTATAAGAACTGCCTGTGTACGGTTGCTAGCGCCAAGTTTGCGTAGAACATGGGTCATGTGCGCTTTTATGGTGGCTTCTGAAACACCAAGCTCGTAGGCAATTTGCTTGTTAAGCAATCCTGACTGCAGCATTTGTAGAACTCTGAACTGATGGGGCGTGAGCTCTTTTATTCGCTCTGCGATTTTTAACTCATCATCGTTTGCACCAGCAACATCGCTAAGGTCTTGTGGTATCCAGCTTTCGCCTTCTATTATTTGCCTTATGGCATTGGCCAACACTGAAGCACTGCTAGATTTGGGTATAAACCCTATTGCACCGTGGTCTATTGCTCTGCGTATTACTGACGGATCTTCGTGGGCTGATATTATGGCTATGGGTAATTGTGGTTGAGAGAATCGTAAGTGCACAAGCGCGCTGAATCCGGAAGATCCGGGCATATCTAGATCAAGTAGTAGAAGGTCGGCATCGGCATGATGTTCTACCATTTCATGCAAGCTATTAAACGAGTCTGCTTCGTATATAACAGTTTCAGGAAATGTTCTTGCTACTACTCCACGTAAAGCTTCTCTGAATAAAGGATGGTCATCGGCAATTAGTAGTTCTGTCATTTTTTTGTCCCTTATAGCAGTGACTCTATGGGCAAAAGAGATAGAAGGTCAACATAAAGCCTGGTCCATACCGATGTATTTGGGTCGGTATTCCATTTCCTGGGTGGCGTTGTGCTGTTGTCTAGCCAGACTAGGTTTCCTTCTTCATCAAGCTCAAGCTTGTAGGCATGCATAGGTATGTTGTTATCGAAAGCCTCGGAAATTGCCTGTGCCATAGTTTCACTTTCAATTACGAAGCCTAGCTCTGTATTTAGACGTGCCGACCTAGGATCAAAATTGAAAGAACCAACAAATACCCGTTGATTATCTATAGCAAATGTTTTTGCATGTAGACTAGTACCGGAGCTTCCAAATGGGCCGGCTTTTTCTCTGGGCTTGTTTGGGCGGTTGTCACTACGCATTTCGTATAGCTCCACACCGTGCTTTAACAAAGGAGCCCGGTATTTTGCATAGCCTGCATGCACAGGAATTACGTCGGTAGCTTCTAGTGCGTTTGTAAGAATGCGAACCTTCACGCCTTTGCTTGCCATTTCTCCAAACACATCAACACCTTGTTTGGTAGGCACAAAATAAGGTGAAATAAGGTCTACTGAAGAAGATGGGTGGTCTAGTATCTCCATTAGACGGGTTATTAATAAAGTTTTTTTACGGGCTCGCCCTAATACCTTTTTAGGGTCATCGCTAACCATATGGACTTTCACCCAGCTGAAATTTAGCTGGCCTCGGCTTATATTTTCAACCAGATCAGACTTAGCTACTGCATTTATATAAGAGCGAGCCGCAGGCAGAAGTGTAGCGCCATGTTCCTCTATTGTTAGTATTGTTGATTTTATGTCGGGTGGTATAGAAACCAGCTTCTCTATTGGGTATGCCGATTTGCTATTCCAGTATTCGTCGAAGTCGTTAGATACGTCGTCTACTACCTCCCCTGCCACCATCACATCAAGGTCATTGAATTCAACTTCAGGGGTTGCACCAAAGTATTCATCACCAATATTACGACCGCCAACAACAGTAATTTGTCCATCGACTGTCATGGACTTGTTATGCATGCGCCGGTTTAGGCGGCTAAAGTTAGTTATGAAGCCTATCCTTTTGAATGTGCGAAACGGAAAAGGATTAAATAGTCGTACTTCTGCATTGGGCTCGGAGTTTAAAACAGCCAGTTTGCTATCTAGTCCTATGGTGCCGTTGTCATCTATTAGAAGTCTAACTCGTACTCCTCTTTGGGCAGCCTGATGCAAGGCTTTTAATAAAAGGTTACCGGTTATATCGTCGCGCCATATGTAATATTGCAGATCTATGGTGCGCTCAGCCTTGGATATAAGAAGTACTCGTGCGGCAAATGCGTCTAGAGGATCTGATAATGGCGCAACCCCCGACAGGCCAGGATTACTCTGAGCTTGCTCAGCTATGCCGCGCCCAATTGATGTATCCATACCGTCCTGACGTAATAATGCGTGTGATGCAGTGCGATCGTCTATTGTTGGCAAACTGCAACCCGATATGTGCAATACCAGCAAAAGCAATACACAGTGTTTTAACAGCGCTAGTAGATTATTAGAGCCTTTCATTGCAATCATAATAACTTCTGCATAATCATTTTTACATTTGTGCCTTGATTGCACGGATAATCACGGGTTAGTCTGATATTAGTTTGGCTCTGCTTTTAGTTTAATGCGTGATTCGTACACAATATTTTCAAAATTCGCCTTTAGTGTAAGTATAGGGTTATTTTTATTATCAGGTGCATATGCAGATACTGTCATGCTTTCAAATGGTGACATTATTAGCGGCACAATCACAAATGTAACTACTAACACAATTACCTTACAGACCAGCTACGCAGGCACTATCGACCTAGATCGCTCCCACGTAGAGTCCTATACCTCTAGCGAGACCATAAATACCATTGAACAGGCCGAATCGGAGCCTGTCTGGAAGGGCAGAGTGCGGTTGGGAATTAACCATAAAAGCGCATCAACGCGTACGGAAGATTACCGCGCAGGTATTGATAATGAACTAAGATATGAAAACTGGCGTCACAACTTTACTGCCGAATATGCTTATAAAAGAGACGATGCATCTACCAAAACTAATAATTATGGTGGCCGTATATCAACTGACCGATTCCTTAATGAAAAGCTTTTCATTCAGGGTAGGGCAATGCATAAATGGGATCACATAGAAGATGTAGCGCGCCAGGGTGCTATAGGTATTGGTCCAGGATATCAGTTTTGGGATAATGATAAAGGCTCATTTTCTACAGCTGTTCTTTTAAGCAGAGCCAGATATAAATACCGTGATGATGTAGCAGAAAATTTTTATGCAGCTAGTTTGCGTTGGGACTACAACCGCTATATAAATGGTGATCGTCTAGAGCTATATACTGCTGGGGAGCTTATGAGACCATTAGAGCGAGCTTCTGAAATAAGTGTAGATGCAAATGTGGGCTTAAGGTACAAAATTACTAATTGGATGTCCTGGTTTTTTAACTTCTCTGTAAACCAGATAAGTGGTGCAAGAGAAAACCTTAACGAAAAAAGGTTATCTACCGGACTTGGTTTAAATTGGTAGGTGTTGGTTTACAAGTCCGGTTGGTATTAAAACACTATGGTTGTTCTTAATCCGGCAATAATGGCTCGCTTTATCTTATTATCTGCATTGGTAGGATTCTGGCCGCCATTTGGTCTTACTATATATTGTAGGTTAGGTTGAAGGGTTAACCATGGTGTTATCTGCGCAGCGTAGTTCAGCTCATATGCTATTTCACTATTGCGGGCTATGTAGGAAGTGTTTGTAAAGTGCGATGCGTAACGGTCTGCGTTTCTGGCTTCAGGGCTTATTTTTGTATAAGCAACCCCAATAGTTAAGGTGTCATCTGGTCGCCCAGAAATTAAACCTTTAAAGCCTAAGCCTGCATCGGCATAGTAAGATACAAGGTTACGGTTTTTGGGTGACAACCCGCCACGTAAAAATACACTCATACTTCTAGAGTTGCTGTTCCAAACGGTTTGATCCACGACACCGTATACGCCCCAGTTGCCTTTATGCTGAAATGGTTTATCCATTGCTGGGTTGTGTATAGAAACTGTTGCGCCCGACTTATTTAAGCCGTAGTACATATCATCAAACATGTTGCGCGAATACCATGCTCCAATTTTATATACTCCGGCTAGGTTATGGGAGTCTTCCTCTTGGTTAATACCATATTGCAACTCTCCTACCCATAATGGGCTGCCTTTTCTAGAAAATTTAAAACCATGACGATTACATTCTTGCGGTTCACTAAGACACTGGCGACCAGCGGGATAATCACTGAACAATCCCACCATGGCAGTGAGATTTTCCGTTGGTTGTAGCTTCAATCTTAAGCCAGGAGAGGTAAGAGGATAGGCGGGTCCGCCTTGTGTCATGTTCTCGGATAGCAAACTTGCCCATCCAAATGTACCGTTAATCAGGCCCTCAGCTGTTGGGCTAGTAAAAAACTCTTCATCAGCAGCCAGCTGACCTGCACGAATGGATAGCCTGTCATCTAAAAAATTTTGTTCCAGCCACAATGTAAACAGACGATTTGATCTTAATCCGCTTATATTGCTGGGATCGCTAATACTCCCTGATTTCTCGGCAATTATGCCGCCTTTGTTGTGAAGATTGTACGCTGTAACGTGAAATTTTCCGCCTTTCCAGCCAAAAGCTTTTTCTAAGTCAGTGTCTATAGATAGCTCGATCTGACCTTGATAAGAGTTGCTACGCTTAATGCCTCCAGAAACTACTCGTAAACCTTCGCCTATGTAGTTAACGGTTATATCTACACCTTTGCTGGCAAGTTCGGTACGCAGCCCGCCCCAGTCACCAGTTAACGTTTCGCGTTTCAATATTGAGCCAGAGTATGCTGTATCAGCGAATACGGAAGTTTGAAATCCCAATGACCATATAGCAGCTAATGAAAGTGCTGCCACCGCTTTGCTTAGTATTGGTTTCCTGTCTCTATTCATATGAGTCCTTTGCGGTTAGGTAGGAGTTTACTGCACGTGTTTTCGGTTCCTTAATAATTGGAAAACACAGAGTGAATGATAATTATTCTCATTTATATGCGCAATAAAAAATTAACTGTGTTGCTCAAAAATAACGTTGTAAAAATTTACATTTGAGACAATTTTTTTATTGTTTGCCGTATTGATAATGATTATCATTTGTGTATGAGTTTTTGATAATCGGAGTGCAAGATGTTCAGTAAGGTAGTAACCGGTGCAGTGGTAAGTTTCTCGCTAGTATCAGCAGTGTTATCAGCTGAATACCCTATAGGAAAACCCATAGAACAAAATGGTTTAGAGGTTGTTGCTGTATATTTACAGCCAATAGAAATGGAGCCTGCAGGAATGATGCGTCCAGCAGATGACTCAGATATTCATCTTGAGGCAGACATACATGCAACTGCTGACAATATTAATGGGCTGCCTGAAGGTGCGTGGGCTCCTTATTTAAACATTCAATACAAGCTTCAAAAAGATGGTAGTAGTAATGTAATTAAAGGTGATCTTATGCCCATGATTGCCAATGACGGTCCTCATTATGGTGAAAACGTAAAACTAGAAGGGCCGGGAAAATATATTCTTACACTGACTGTTGGGTCTCCTGATACTGCTAAAAACAATCATTTTGGTAGGCATGTAGATAAAGAGACAGGGGTAGCTCCATGGTTTGAGCCGTTTGATGTGGTTCAGGAATTTGTATTTGCAGGCACAGGTAAAAAAGGTGGGTACTAACATGAAAGCTAAGCGTGGCATATTTGTAGCGCTTGTTATGTTGGTTATGGCACCATGGTCAATAGCGTTTGCTGAGTTGCCTGTGTTCACTTTAACTTTCAAACAGGATGGCACCATAGATCCCAAACGTTTAGATGTTCCTGCTGGCCGTTTCAAGCTCATATTGGTTAATGAAAGTTCAGAGGCCGTAGAGTTTGAAAGTTTGCCGCTACGCACTGAAAAGGTTTTGGGGCCAGGCGTAACCTCTTTTGTAGTAATGACCTTGTCGCGACCGGGTGAGTACCCTTTTTTTGATGACTTTCATCCGAAAATTAAGGGCGTTTTAGTGGTACATGCACCCTCCAAATAATTAGCAAACATAAACTTTAGAGACAGCCATGGGGCAAGTCGTATTTATAGTTTGGCGTGAAAGCATAGAGGCCATGCTTGTAGTTGGCATCTTGTATATGTGGTTGCGCAGCACTCCTAAAGGGCGACGGGGGTTGCCCTGGTTGTGGGGCGGTGTGCTTGTGGGATTATTGCTTGCAGCTGCTCTTGCATTAGCTTTGTTGGGTATATCCAAGTGGCTTACAGATACGGGTCAGGAGTGGTTTCAGGTGCTAATGGCACTTGCTGCGTGCTGTCTTATAGTTCAAATGGTTACATGGATGCATAATCATGGCAGAAGTCTCAGTCATGATCTTGAGTCAAATACCTCTGCCTATTTGCTTGAAGACCGGTGGCTTGGCGTGCTAGTTTTGGCTGCTATTGCAGTGGCACGCGAAGGTAGTGAAGCCGTTGTATTTATTTATGGTGTTATATCGGCATCAGCCATTTCAGGTACTGCGGGCACTATGGTTATTGCTGGGCTCGCTGGCTTCATAGCAGCACTAGTTACTTTCTGGATACTGCAGATTGGCGGAAAAATATTTAACTGGAAAAGGTTTTTCAGATTTACTGAAATACTGTTGTTGTTATTAGCTTGTTCATTACTTATGTCAGCTAGCGATAGGCTTATATTACTAGAGGTTTTACCTGCGCTAGTGGATCCAATATGGGATAGCAATTGGCTTCTGGACACAACTGGCGGGGTGGGAAAGGTACTTGCCGACTTTGCCGGTTACCGTTCTTATCCGGCATTATCACAACTTATTTTGTTTGTAATGTATTGGTTGTGTGTAGCTTGGCTGTTACGCAAGCGAACTATTAGGCCAGCAGGACATGTTGTGCCGTCTTAGTATTAATGTAGGGGCTGCCAGCGTAGGTCACTTCATGCGTGATCATCAGCGTGCTATACGCTATGTGCAGTGGTTTATTGTAGGTTTTTATCTCTTTTTACTAACTGTGCCTGTATTTATAAGCTTACCTGGTAATACAGCATCGGTTTTTAATCATCTAACCATATTCGCACAGTTTGCCTTTTGGGGTATATGGTGGCCATTTGTATTAGTGTCTATTCCCTTATTAGGTCGTACATGGTGTGGAGTGTTTTGCCCCGAAGGGGCCTTAACAGAGTGGGCTAGCAGACATGGCAGGGGTAGAGCCATACCTAAGTGGGTTAGATGGAGCGGTTGGCCGTTTATTGCTTTTTGCTTA
Source organism: Pseudomonadota bacterium (assembly GCA_021793875.1). Taxonomy (GTDB): domain Bacteria; phylum Pseudomonadota; class Gammaproteobacteria; order Burkholderiales; family Burkholderiaceae_B; genus JAJYRX01. The sequence continues at coordinate 1,204 of JAJYRX010000055.1, read as the reverse complement.
ACCACTGTTTATGGTCAGTTAATCAGCGTTTATCAGTACCCATGGGCTGCGGCAACTATTTTAGGTGGGTCTACAGTGGCGGCAATGCTTGTAGGCTGGTTGTATGGTAGAAATAAGCGTGTATGGTGCAAGTATTTATGTCCTGTAAGTGGGGTGTTTGGGCTTCTCGCCAAGCTATCACCTTGGTACTACAGGGTAGATGTACAAGCATGGCGTGATCCAGTACGTCATATAGAGCCAATAAACTGTGCACCTTTATTACCTTTACGCCACATGAAAGGCTCCTCTGAGTGTCATATGTGCGGTCGTTGTAGTGACTATAGAGGTGCTATTAGCCTTGCAGCTAGATCTCCCGAATCAGAAATACTTTATATAGCCGAAGGCAGCGTATGGCAAACCTCGTTGTTAGTGTTTGGAATGATGGGGCTGGCTGTAGGTGCCTTTTTATGGAGTGTAAGCCCTTGGTATATAACCATTAAGCAATACATTGCCATATGGTTAGTTAACCATAATGTGTACTGGCCCTTAAGCTCTAATGCGCCTTGGTTTGTTCTTACTAACTATCCGCAGGTAAATGATAGTTTCAGCTGGTTAGATGGGGTGGTTATATTAACTTTTATTGGCATTACTGCTGCCATTACGGGCGGAGCATTATTTATCAGTTTGTGGCTAACAGACAAAGTACTACCCTATACTGCAAATCCAGGTGTAAGAGATGGTAATGGCACGTTAATTCGTAGTAGATTATCTGGATTGCACAAGCTTGCACAAGGTCTAATACCAGTAGCCGGAATGGGGGTGTTTTTGGGCCTTTCTGCAACTACCATCAAATTACTTAAGCACGAAGGTATTGCAGTTGGATGGGCTAACGCTGTTCGCTTTACCTTGCTTGCTATGGCTGTTTTATGGAGTCTTCGCCTAATTTGGCAACTGGCTGGTTTACGCACTAGCAAACTCAGACTAAAGCTTTTTGCTACATGCACAGTTGCTTGCGGCATGTTGCCTTTTTGTTGGGCCTGGGTTTTATTATTCGTGAGGTAATAAATTGGAGCGGGAAACGAGGCTCGAACTCGCGACCTCAACCTTGGCAAGGTTGCGCTCTACCAACTGAGCTATTCCCGCATTTTGAATTTAGCGTGTAAATCGTGGCTTTGGAGCGGGAAACGAGGCTCGAACTCGCGACCTCAACCTTGACAAGGTTGCG